>CASGAK010000159.1 GCA_949299435.1 uncultured bacterium | reverse complement strand
TTTTGTTCTGAGAATTCGCTGCTGCTGACGGAATTCATTAATTTCTTTGTGATTACCGTTTAAAAGCACCTCAGGAACTTTAAACCCGCGGAATTCTCTTGGTTTTGTATATTGAGGATACTCCAAAAGCCCGTCTGAAAAACTATCATCTTCTGCACTTTCGATTTTTCCTAAAGTTCCTTCTATCTTTCTACTGACTGCATCTATAATACAAAGTGCGGGCAATTCTCCCCCAGTAAGCACAAAGTCACCGATTGAAATCTCTTTGGGCTTTATAATCTCTCTTATTCTTTCGTCAAAACCTTCATAATGACCACACAAACATATTATTTGATCAAATTTTGTCAAATCTTTTACCAAACTTTCTTTCAACGGTTCTCCTTGAGGAGAAAGCATAATCGTTATTGAATTTTGGAGTTTTTCAACACTTTCATAAGCATCGACATAAGGCTGTGCCATTAATACCATACCAGCTCCGCCGCCATAGGGAGTATCATCAACTTTTCTGTGCCTGTCTAGTGTAAAATCACGAGGATTAATGGTATTCACAGATATTACTCCTCCATCGATCGCCCTTTTTAAAATGCTATACATACAATGCGACTCAATCATCTCAGGGAATAGCGTCAGCACATCAAATCTCATTGTAACAGCCCCTCGATATTATTAATAACAACTTTTTTATCTTTTAAACTGACAGAAGTCACAATTGCTTTAACGAAAGGAATTAATGAAATATTTTGAGATTTTGTTTTGACAGAAAGTAAATCCGATGCACCATTATTGGATACACCAATAACAAACCCGAGGTTATTCCCATCACTATCTACGACACTCATTCCGACAAGCTCATCAATTAAAAACTCATCTTCTTCCAATGATTCACGAATAGTTTGTTCTTCTACAAAAAGCAGACACCCTTTATATTTCAATAGCTCATCTATAGAATTTATTCCATCAAATTTTACAATTGCAAAATTTTTATGAATTCTGACATTATTAATTTTCAAAGATAAATAATCATCTTTTTCTTTTATAAAGACTTCTGTTAAACTGCAAAAGAAATCCTGCTGATTTTTAGAAAAGCCGACTTTTGCTTCTCCTTGAATACCATGAAAATTAAGAATTTTACCTACAGAAATGAACTTACTCATGATTGAGGAGCTTCTTCAACTTTTTTAGGTTTTCTACCTCTTTTAGGTTTTTCCGGCACTTGAGCTGATTCAATTTCAGTAGCTGATTGAACTTGAGCTTGACTGTCTTCAGCTTGTTTTTTAAACTCCTCTGGAGCATCAGCTCTATCTTGATTCCAACGTTGCAAGCCCATTTGAGAACGTATCAAGCCGATACCTACATGGACTCTCCATTCGTCCATTTTCAATTGAGCTGCAATAATTTTATGACAACCGATAGGAGGCAAAGGCAACAACGGCTCATAAAGATTTTTGATTGCAAAAAGCTGATCCGGTGAAATTGCAAGTTTACGTTTCGGGAACGGCAATTTTGGAAGCATTAATTTTTGTCTTACCAAATTTATTCCGAAAAACACTTTTCTCGGCTCAAGTCCGATTTTTTCACCGATAACTTCATGTGCATCGGGATTTGGAAGCGGCAACATAGCTTTGTATAGCAATTCTATCTGCTCTAATTGCTCCTTACTTACTAATAACTGCTTTGGAGCTTTCGGTTTTCCCGGACGTTTGTTAAATCTGTTTTGTTGAGGACGACGATTTTGATTAAAACCGCCACGATTATACCCACCTTGTTGAGGTCTTTGATTGTATCCCCCGCGGCGATTATCGCGGCTATACCCGCCTTGATTATTATTTCTGTTATATCCTTGACGATTGTTATCACGTCTGTAACCGCCTTGGTTGTTATTATAACTGCGTGACTGTTGCGGACGACGATAATTATTTTGCTGCTCATTCCCTCCACTTGAATAGCTGCTATAGAACTGAGGTCTATCCTCTGTACTGTAACTTCTTAATACTTCTCCATCACCAGCTTGAGTATCACTTGTTTGAGCGGCACTACCTGAATCCATACTTGGAGTTATCATCATCTTTTTATCAGGATACAGACAATCCGGACAAATTACTCTTTTGGGGTTTTTCGTTTCAAATTCACGACCGCACTTAACGCACTTGTTTACATACATATTAAAAGCCTCTTAATTAAAAAAAATAATTGCATAATAAAAAATCGATTTAAAAAATTAATTACTCCTCAGTAATAATATAAATATCAATATACTTAATATAATTATAATAACACAAAAGTAAAATATTTGCAAGAGGTTAAATTACTTTTCGATTAAAAATGTTACAGGCCCATCATTAATTAGCTCAATATCCATCATTGCTCTGAATTTTCCTGTCTTCACGATTAGTGAAGATTTTTCAAGCTGTCTTATAAAATCTTCATATAACAAAACCGCTTTATCAGGAGCTGCAGCATTATCAAAACTCGGGCGTGTTCCTTTTTTGCAATCACCACAAAGGGTAAATTGAGATACAACAAGGATTTGTCCTTTTATATCTGAAATTGAAAAATTCATTTTTTCATTATCATCTTCAAAAATTCTTAATGATAATACTTTTTGTGCTAATTTTTGACTATTTTCGACCGTATCGTCCTTTGCTACCCCTAAAAATACCAACAATCCTGCATCAATTTGTGAATACGATTCACCATTAATTTTTACTGATGCCTTTTTTACTCTCTGGATAAGTGCTTTCATGCTTTTTTCTCTACCTTTTTAATTTTCAAAATATCATTTTCTATTTGCATTTCTATATTGTCATTTTCGGGGTCAATTTTCAATAATTCAATGATTACCTTAGGAATAAAAAGTGACCAACCGTTTCCTGTTCTAAATAAACGTCTTTCCATAATATACACCCATACTTAAACATTGTCTATACCATGTACTTTACAAAAGAGAAAACATGTTTTATACTATAATATGTTTATAACCTGTTATTAATAATATGAGGAGATAGAAGTTATGAAAAAAGGATTTACTTTAGCTGAGGTGCTCATAACACTTGGTATTATAGGTGTTGTAGCCGCTATGACCTTGCCTACGGTAATCAATAATGGAAAAGAACGTGAAACTGTTGCAAAAGTTAAAAAATTCTATTCTGTCATGAGCCAAGCACTGCTTATGGCAATTGGTAAACACGGATATGTCGATGAATGGGGGTTTTGTGCAGAGTACACCGAGGAGTGTGCAACAGAATTTGTTAATAATTTAAAACCCGAACTTAAATTAGCTAATGACTGTGGAGGAAAAATGGATTGTCCCGGAATGGCTGAGAAATATATAGAACTTAATGGGACAGAACGCCCTGGCTCTTATAAAACAGCGGAACAATATTACAAAATGACATTAATTGATGGCAGTCATTTGTGGATAAGGCATAGTAAATCAACAACCTGTCAAAACAGTGATTCTGGTACCAGTAATGTTTGTGGTCTTATTTGGATTGATATAAATGGTGCTACACTACCTAATCAAATTGGAAAAGATGTATTTTCGTTTTTTATACTAAAAGATAGAATTGTCCCCCACTCAGGAAAAGATTGCTACGCTGGAGGTGCTGGCTGGGGTTGTGCAAAATATATTTTGCAACACGACAATATGAAGTATCCACAAACAAAAGAAAACTAGTCCACTTTACCACGCAATTGACCGCAAGCGGCATCTATGTCTGCTCCGCGTTCAAGACGTATGGTAACTTTTTTGCCTGAATGCTCAAGTAAATATTTGAACTTTTGAATTGAATTATTCGAAGGTCTTTGATAATCATTTTTTGCTGTCGGGTTATATGGAATTAAATTTACATTACATTTTATATCAAAGAGATATTCTGCTAACTCTTTCGCTGCGTCTGGGGAATCATTCAAATCCTTTATCAAAAGATATTCTATCGTAATTCTTCTACCTGTTTTTTCTACATATTTTTTAAGTGCTATTTTAAGCTCTTTCATATCATATTTATTTTCTATCGGCATAATTTGTCTGCGAATTTCATGATTTGGTGCATGCAAAGACAGTGCAAGTGTAGATTGCATATCATTTTCAGCTAATTTATAAATTTGAGGCACAATCCCGCTTGTCGATACAGTAAGACGTCGTGCTCCGATTTGGAAATTTTCATTGAAAATTTCCATAGCTTTCAAAACATTATCAAGATTTAAAAGCGGTTCTCCCTGTCCCATAAAGACTATATTTGTCACCTTTAGTCCTGTATCTCTTTGGATTGTCAAGACTTGCTCGATAATTTCTTTATAAGTTAAATTTCTTATAAATCCGCGTTTTCCAGTCGCACAAAAAGAGCAGTTTACCGCACAGCCGATTTGGGAACTAACACAAGCTGTTAAATTCGCACGATTGTCAAACCTCATCAAAACAGTTTCTACGCACTCACCGTCTGGATATTCTATCAAATACTTAATAGTCCCGTCTGTACTTACCTGTTTTACTTTTATCTTCACATCAGTGACTGTGGCTATTTTTTTCAATTCATCTCGGAATTTTACTGACAAATCTGTCATCTCATCAATTTCTTTTACTGATTTCAAATAAATCCAATTATGAATTTGACGTGCTCGGAATTTTGATGCGTGTAATTCATCGGTTATATTTTCTATTTCTTCTAATGTTAATCCTGATAATACTTTCATCTAACTGTCCTTTTTTAAGGCTTTTTTACAACGGTATTTTTTCTTTATAATATTCTACAATCTCTATAATAGCATGAAGAAGAAGTGTCATATCCTCTGATTTTTCTTTCCACCCGCAGAATCCGCAAGATACAGGTAAAAGTGTGAGAGGATTATCAGGGAAATCCCTGCATATTTGAGGGCGATTTTCATAATCTGAACATCTTTTATCTTTTGTTAACTTTGGACAATGGTAAAAATATACTTCATTTTCTTTATTTTTTTCAAGAAGTGCAATATATTCAGGATAGACTTTTCTTGCTTCCTCTTTTGTGGAATATGGAATAAATATACTCAAAAACTGTCTTGCAAAATTGTCACCGTTTTCAGCTCTTTTTTTAAGTTCATCTGGCGAAAACTCACTACAAGCAAGATTACAGCAGATCGCACAACCATTACATTTATAGTTGTTTCTCTCATTTAAAATTTGCTGAAATTTTACAAAGACATCTTTTGAAATATCTTTTTCCAGCATTTCAAGCACAGCCATTTGCCATTTTCTACCTGAGCTGTCCAAGGGGAATTTAGTAAAAACATCATCTTGAACATCAGCAGGTCTTAGCTCATCTATTCGTTTTTGAATTTCTTCAACTGATGATTTGAAAGCTGCACGAAATTTTTCCCGCTGATGCTCCAGTATAGAATTTAAATCTTTCATATCAGCTCAATTATTTAATTAGTAATATCCCATCTTCCGCAGGTACCACCCCAGCGTGCAATGATATTACCTTTGATATCTTTAATTTTTTCGACATGCTGAATTTCGTCATTACCTTCAACAATTGTAATAACCTCACAATTGTTAGAGCAGCCGTTGCATTCACAAGTTATAGAATGGAAATGCATATCACCGACTTCCCAGCCTTTGAATTTTGTCTGAGCTTCAGTATATTGATGATTTTCCATAGCAAGAAGTGCCGCACCGATTGCACCCATAGTCTGATGATTTTCAGGAACTACAACTTTATGTCCGAGAGCTTCTTCAAACGCTTTTACCATACCTTGGTTTGTAGCAACTCCGCCTTGGAAAGTAATAATTGGTAACAATTCTTTACCCAAAGCTAAGTTTGAAAGATAATTTCTGACTAAAGCCTGACAAAGTCCGTATAATAAATCTTCTACAGGATATCCGAGCTGTTGTTTGTGAATCAAATCACTTTCAGCAAACACACCACAACGACCGGCAATACGAGCTGGGTTTGTGGATTTTAGAGCAGTTTCACCAAATTTTTCAATAGGCACGTTTAATCTGTTTGCCTGCTGATCAAGAAAACTACCAGTACCAGCAGCACATACGGTGTTCATAGCAAAATCAGTTACTATGCCATCACGCAAAATAATAATTTTGCTATCTTGTCCTCCAATTTCAAGAATAGTCTGTACACCGGGCACATTAATACTTGCGGCGACAGCATGGGCAGTGATTTCATTTTTAATAATATCAGCACCAACTAAAGCCCCTGCAAGATTTCTGCCTGATCCTGTTGTACCTACACCCATTACATTATAGTCAGTAAGTTTTTTTGAATATAATTCTTTTAAACCTTTTTGAACTGCTAAAACAGGTTTTCCTGCAGTTCTTAGCATGTAACTGTCAACATACTTACCTTTTTCATCAACTAATGCCAGTTTTGTTGTGACGGATCCGACATCTATCCCTAAATATACTGTTAAACTCATGATTTTACTTCCTTATAATTTGTTTTTCAAATTAAGTCTAACACAAACAAATTACCATGGGTAATCATCTTTAATTTCCCAGCTATCTTGCATTATCTTTGCAGCACAACAACTACCTGTACCTGTATGACTGCAATCTTCATTAATTTGGTCTGTGGTTTTATCATACCCATGAGGTCTAACTATATTATTATCAAAAAACACGTTAAATCTAAACACATCTTTACCGACAATATTCGGGGGCTTAATGCCGTTTAAGTCAACCCATACCTGTTGTTTGGTAGCATATCTTGCAGTTTGAGAGATTTGATTCCCATCTTCATCATACTCTATATCCCAATCCATAATATACACAAAATAAGATGTACCGTCATTTGTTGTAAAAAACAATCTTCCTGAGGAATATTCTGTATGAATATTTGTTCCGAATTGTGTACCATTTCTGTATAAGTATGGCAAACCCACTCCATAAGGTACTGTACCTTCTTTAGCAACCGTCGGGCTATTAAAATAAGGCAGCCAATATAATTTAAAAAAGTTCTCTGCTACATTAGGATCTACTTGCTCAGAAGTCGAAAAGTATACCGGACCATTATCCTCTTGTGCTTGTAATACCATTTGACTTAATACAGTATATACTTTCTTTAATTGCGTTACAGTGACTTGCTTTTTGTATTTTCCTATTAACATCGGCATTGTCATAGCTGCGACTATTCCGATTATGCCTAAGGTTATCAATACCTCTGCTAATGTGAAAGCTTTTTTCATACCGACCTCCATATTACCCAATATAATATTCATTTTATCACTTTTTTGGTCGGTATGCAATACTTTTATTTTTTTA
>CASGAK010000158.1 GCA_949299435.1 uncultured bacterium | reverse complement strand
CCCTCATCAGCATAGAGCCATTTAAATGCGATTGCTGCAACGACTATTGAAACTATTACGGGCAGATAGATTAATATCTTATATAAAGTTATACCTTTGATTTTTTGGTTAAGTAAAATCGCCAAAAACAAAGGTACTATTGCAAGTATTGGTACTGCAACAATGAGATATAAAAACGTATTAAATAATACTTTATAAAATATTGGACTGTGAAAAAGTTTAATGTAGTTATCAAACCCTGCAAATTGTACTTGATAAATGCTTTCTGAATAATCTTGAAAGCTCAGTATAAAAGTTTGAAAAAACGGTATAAAAAAGAAAATCACCAGTACAATTGCTGCCGGTAATAAAAAAAGATATGGTGTATATTTACCGTAGTATTTAAACATATGCTAATTATTGCATTATTTTCAATTCCAGTCAATTGTTAAAATTTGAATTATCTAAACTAATATGGTATAATTATATGGTAAACAGAAATAATATTTAAAGGAGAACAAATATGGAAATGCTTACTATGACTGGATTTCGGGGGGGGGGGGGCACCCGAGGATAATGCTCCTGAAAGGTTTTTAGATGTATTAATTAAAATAAATTTTAATTCATTAAGATTTTTATTTAGTTTACTTATTTGTGATTTAAAATTTAAGGTTAAGAAAAGTTGTGAATACTTATCAAGGATTTCTCATTTTAATCAAAGATATGCTGAATTATCTTTTTCTACTGTGAGAGTTTTAAATAAAAAGTTTGCATTTACTTTATCTGAGGTGTTAATAACTCTTGGAATTATAGGAATAATTGCAGCTATGACTTTACCCTCATTAATTGCCAAGTATCAGGAAAAACATTGGCAAGTTGCTTATAAAAAAGCATATTCTAGTATATCACAGGCTTTTTTGAGAATGCAGCAGGACGGTGAATTTATTGATATTACTCCAGAATCGGTTGATTCTAATGGATTATATTATACATCTGCTATAGGTGAGAATTTTAAAATTATCTCAAGATATTTTAATACTGTAAAAACATGTTTTAATAAAGACAAAGAAGATTGTTGGGTATGCGAAGAAGGTCAAGAAGGCAGAGGTGAGGCACCTGAATGGAAAGGCTGTAATAAATCAGCGTACGCATTCGTTGATTATTCAGGTATAGCTTGGGCTTTATATAATAATAATGAATATCCGATAATAGTTGATGTAAACGGTAAAAATCGTCCTAATAAACTTGGAAAAGACAGATTTGTTTTACTTTTTACATCAAACAATGATAACACTAATAAATATTCTGATAATGTAAATACGATTTCCCCCAGGATTGATATGTTGTCAAAGGATAGGTGGTGCCCTGAGGGAAACTGTCTTTATCAAACATGGATTTTAAAGTGAGTCTTTGTAAATCAGTACATCAGCTTTTGAATTTTCCAGTACACGTTTACTTACTGAGCCTAATAGAAAATCCTGCATTTTTGTCTTGCATTTGCTGCCTAATACGATTAAATCAATCTGGTTGTTTTTAGCAAAATCAATAATTTTTTGTGCAGGATTACCGCTCAGTATAATACTGTTTTCAATTTCAATATTTTTGTGTCTGAATCTGTCTTTTAAATTATCAATAGTTTTTTGCGAAAAATCCTGTAATTGTTTTTCGATAGACAAAATCCAGTTTGTATCAAGCGTTCCGTCTAAAAAAAGCATATCAGGAGTTTCGTTTACCGTGCATAAAAAGATTTCTTTATTTTCTAAATTTAAATTTTCTATTGCCTCAGTGATTGCATAATTTGCACTGTCAGTGCCATCAGTTGCAAAAAGTACCCGTTTTTTATTGTTTTCTTCTTTTGTAATATACGTGGATAAGGTATTGTTATATGCAATTTCTCTTGATACTGAGCCCAGCCATTTTTGTATTCCCTTTTTGCCATGAGATCCTAAAAGAACTAAATCATATTTTTCTTTAATTGTTTGATCAATTATACTTTCAACGACACTGCCGCAGTTTTTAATTTTTTCACCGAACAACAGTCCGTATTTTTCTACTTCTTGTTTGGTATATTCTAAAATTCCGTCAGCAATGTTTGCACAATTAGTCGAAAAGTTTTCTGTTTCAATATTTATATCATCTGGAATAAAGCTCCAGTCAATTACACAAATTGCATCTACAATAGCATCTTTGCACCAAGTTGCAAAATTATGCAGAGCATTATAGCTGATTTTTGAGCCGTCTGTACAGAATAAAACTTTCATATATACTCCTTGTTTTTTAACTGATTTTATTTCACTATAATTTATGTTAAGGAAATTTAAATTATCTAGTATTCTATAATTTTTTTTGATATTATGTTATTAGGAATTAAATTCTAGGATAAGTGTTGTAGTCATGTCAGCTGAACAAAAGGTTAACCTAAGAGAATACAAAAAATTAATTGAAACTATAGCTAAGGTTGAGTATCAAAAATTTTCTGTTTCGCATTTAATAGATTTGCCGGAACTGATAAATATTGGTAACCATACGTTATATATTTTATTCAAGAACAATCCTCCGGAGAATTATAATACCACTTATCTTTCCACAGCTATTAAATGGGCTATAAGAAATGAAGTAAGAAGACGTTATAAATGGTATTCACTGAAAAACAAAAAAGAAAAGCTGCAAGAATTTGATGAAGAACAAGAGCTTAGAGTAGAAGTTTATAAGACAATATTATCTATAGATGAGATGCAGGAGGCTGAAGTCCCTACGCAAATTAAAGCTGAGGATAAAACTCCCGAGGAGTCTTTAGAATTTGTGGAGTTGAAAGCTCATATAATCGAATCTATGAAAAAATTGCCCCGACGAGAGCGTGAATTAATTGAATATAAGTTTTTTAAAGAAAAAAAACTTAGAGAAATCGCAGAGGAATTTGATATATCACAATCGCGAATTTCACGAATAATTCAGGCAGGCTTGGACAAAATTAAAAAGGATTTGAAAAAACAGGGGATAATCTAATAAAGTATGAAAACAATATTTGAAAAAAGTAATGGTATAGACGGGATAACATTTACAGATGAAGATTTAAATATAGATTTTATATCAGACAAATTCAAAAGAACTACCTCCTGTAATTTGCCAAGTTTAAGTGAGCTTGAAGTGCTGCGTCATTATAAAGAATTGTCTGATCGAAATTTTTGTATAGAAAAAGGACTCTATCCTTTAGGCTCTTGTACAATGAAATATAATCCTAAAGTAAATGAGTTGCTCGCATCATTAGAAAATTTTTCAAATCTTCACCCTGCTCAATCTGATGATGACTGTCAAGGTGCATTAGAGTTAATGTATAACTTGCAAGAGGCACTTAAAAAAGTGACAGGTATGGACTCAATTACTTTGCAACCTGCAGCCGGGGCTCACGGTGAATTGACCGGCATGATGGTTATAAAAAAATACTTTGAAACTAAAGGGGATTTTAGAAAAAAAGTTATAGTGCCTGACTCTGCCCATGGAACAAACCCTGCCAGTGCTGCGTTATGCGGGTTTGATATTGTATCTGTGAAATCAAATGAAAAAGGTCAGGTAGATGTAGAAGATTTAAAAACTCTTTTAGATTCTGATGTCGCAGCTATTATGATGACTAACCCAAATACTTTGGGAATTTTTGAAGAAAATGTTTTGGAAATTTCAAATTTAATGCATGAAAACGGTTCCTTGTTATACTATGACGGAGCAAATTTTAATGCTATAATGGGATATACTAATCCGAAACTTATGGGGTTTGATGTAGTGCATCTTAATCTTCATAAGACTTTTGCAACTCCTCATGGAGGAGGAGGCCCCGGTGCTGGTCCTGTAGGAGTTGTTGAGAAATTAAAAGATTATTTGCCTATTCCTGTTGTTGATTTTGATGGTGTAAAGTATTTTAGAAATTATAATATCAATCATTCAATTGGAAATGTAAGAGATTTTTACGGCAGTTTTGGAGTGCTTGTTAAGGCTTATGCATATATTCTTATGATGGGTGAAAATCTAAAAAAAGCAAGTGAAAATGCAGTATTGAATGCAAATTATCTAAAAGAAAAATTAAAAAAATATTATAATCTGCCCTATGATATTCCTTGTATGCATGAGTTTGTGCTATCCGGTGAGGAATTAAAACATGATTTCGGTGTATCGACATTAAATGTAGCAAAAGCGTTAATGGATCAAAATACGCACCCGCCGACGGTATATTTCCCTCTAATAGTCCATGAGGCAATGATGATTGAGCCTACTGAAAGTGAAACTAAGCAAAGAATGGACGAGTTTGTTGAAGTTATGATAAAAATATATAATGAAGCAAAGAGTAATCCTGATAATTTACTTAAAGCACCTCATTTTGCTTCAGTTAAAAAAGTTGATGAAACTCAGGCAGCAAGATATCCTGATTTAGTTTATAAAGAATAAAAATTATATTTAAAATATTAAAAAGGAAGGTAATAAAATTGGCTAAAGATAAGAAAAAAATAAAAGTATCATTTCCCCATATGGGCACAATATATATAGCTTGGTCAGCAGCGTTAAGGAAAGTGGGTGTAGAACCTTATGTTCCGCCCTATACCAGTAAAAGAACACTTTCTTTGGGTACAAAGCATTCACCGGAAGCAATTTGTCTACCGTATAAACTTATTTTAGGTAATTTTATTGAGGCAATCGAAGGTGGGACTGATTATGTAGCAATGATTACCTCTCCTGGGATTTGCAGATTGGGTGAATATGGTGCTTGTATTAGAAATGCATTGTCAGATTTGGGATATCATGCAAATTATATAGAACTGCAATTGTATGACGGAATTAACGGAATGTATCGCTTTTTGAAAGAAATAAGCGGGAAAAATGATCCTGTATTATTTTTAAGAGCGATAATCCTTGCAATCAGAAAAGTATTCGTACTTGATGATTTGGAAACCAAATTATCATATCTGAGAGCTAGAGAGCTTACCTATGGTGATGCTGAAAAACATTTTATTAAAGCAATAAAAATAATTGACGAGGCTATGAATACTCGTCAGCTTAATAAAGCAAAAAAGTTAGCTTTTGCAGAGATGGATAAAGTAAAATATGATGCAAAAAAAGAAGTTTTAAATGTTGATATCACAGGTGAAATTTATTTAGTTTGCGATAAATTCTCAAATCAGGATATAGTAAAAGAGTTAGGAAAAATGGGGGTACAGACGAGAAAAAGTCTTACAGTAAGCAGCTTTTTAAAAGATGCGATTATTCCTAAAATATTTAGAAAAGGCGAGACACACCTTCAAAGAGCAAATCGTCTTGCAAAGCCATACTTGATGAGAGATATTGGAGGAGATGCACTGGAGTGTATATCAGATGTTGCTTATGCAAATGAAAGGGGAATTGATGGTATTATTCATATAAGTCCATTTACTTGTATGCCTGAGATTATGTCGCAGAATATATTTCCTGCAATGAGAGAAAATTGTGATATTCCGATATTGCCTTTGATTATGGATGAGCAGACCGGAAAGGCTGGTTATATAACAAGGCTGGAAGCCTTTGTAGATTTAATGCGTAGAAGAAAACGCAGAAGACAAATGGAGGCTGTCAACGAAGAAAAACAAGCAGAAGTTACTAAGTAAACAGTCGGTTATTTAATTTAATATAATAGAGGTAAATTATATATATGTTTAAACTTTTTAAAAATGCTTTTAAAATAGCTAATGATTGTATAATACTGGCAATACCACTGGTGCTTTTTATGTGGATATTGTCATTTTACTTCGCGTTTTCAAATGCAGTAGTGAACATGCCGGCAGAAATAATTTTAGCCTTTGTAACGGTGCTGTTTATGACGGGTGCTTTTTTATCAGGTTGGTTTTACATGGTACAAAAAGCTATTCATGTGTCAAGCCAAGTATATGTAATAGACGAAGACCGTGCAAAAGCTACAATGAATCTTTTTAAAGAAATACCTTATGGAATAGGCAAATATTTTTTATCTTTTATTGGATTTATAATAATTTTTTTAACATTAGTATTTTTAGCAGGAATTTTTGTATATAAATTTGGTATTAATCATATAGGGAATGTATTTACTCAAGAGCAGATTGCTGCTGCATTATCATCAAGTGCGGATTTTAAAAATTTTATTGATTCTCTGACTTTAGAGCAGTTGGTAAAACTTAATTTGTGGAATTTTTTGATTATGGGTACAATGACATTTTTATCATATATTCTAATGCTTTGGGTCCCTGAGATAATTTATTCAACGATAAATCCGATTACAGCTTTGTTTAAATCTATAAAAAAAGTTTTTGTAAAATTTCCTAAAACTGTATTGTTATTTATCTATTTATCAATATTAAATTTAATAGTTTCATTTTTAAGTACATTTGCACTGCTAAATCCTTTGTTATACATAATGGTGATGGTCATATATTTTTATTTTATAATATATTTTGTTGTGCTCTTGTTTAGTTTTTACGAGCAGGAATTTAGCGGAAATGATAAAAATGAAGACGTTAAAGCCTAAAGTAGTAGCAATAGTCGGGCCTACAGCATCTGGTAAAACTTCTTACGCAATAGACTATGCAGAAAAAAATAACGGAGAAATAATATCAGCAGACTCGCGTTTAGTCTATAAAGGATTTGATATAGGAACAGCAAAGCCTACAATTGCAGAGCGAAAGGGTATAAATCATTACATGATAGATATTGTAGAGCCTGAGTATGATTATTCAGCGGGGCTTTATGCAAAAGAAGCTGAGATGAAAATTTCAGAAATTATATCAAAAAATAAATTGCCGATTGTGGTAGGTGGAACAGGACTTTATTTCAGATTGTTATTGGAAAATTATGATCCGCCAAAGGTCGAGCCTGATTATGAGCTTCGTGAAGAGCTTTCAAAACTTTCTTATAAAGAGTTATATGAAATTTTATCAAAATATGATAAAACCAGAGCTGATGAAATTGAAATAAATGATAAAAAGAAAATAATAAGAGCTATCGAATTATCAAAACATTTAGAAAAACCTTTATCAGAATATAGAAAAGAGCCGAATTATGATGTCGAATGGATAGGGCTAAATTATCCTCGCGAGCTGCTTTACGACAGAATAAACAAAAGAGTTGATCTAATGATTAAAGATGGGCTGATAGAGGAAACGGAATTTCTTTTAAAAAAGCATGGACGAATTAAAAATTTGATTTATACAATAGGTTATCAGGAGATTATTGCGTACTTGGATAACAAATTATCTTTAGAGGAAGCAAAAGAGAAGTTAAAACAGAATAGCAGAAATTATGCAAAGCGTCAGTTAACCTGGTTCAGAAAGAATCCAGCAATCAAATGGAATTGTGAGCCAATCAGGCTAAAAAAATAATTTTATGATAAAATAAATTCAGGGTTTAAAAGTATTTTAGTAAAGGGTGTTATGAGTAGTAAGAAAGTAATAAAAGTATTTTTGACAGCATTATCAGGTTTAGTAATTCTTTTATATGCTGCATTTTTAATTATTCCTTTATTTCTAAACGGAATATTAGCTAAATATAACGAAGAAATTGTAAATATTATAAAGGAAACGACCGGACTTAATGCTGTAATAAGTGATATTAAGTTTGTGACAACCCCAAAACTTACTGCTGGTATAAAAGTGGGACATTCGGAATTGAGCTTTCCTGATGGCAATGAATTGCTTTCTGCTGACAATTTTGAAGTAAAACTATCTTTAATACCGCTTTTGGCCAAAAGAATTGAATTGGATAAGATTCAATTAAATAATGCAAAAGTAAAATTATCAGTAAAAAAAGACGGGCATTTCTTAATTGAGGATTATTTAGCTGAAAATTCAACTAAGGAAAAAGATTCACAAAGTATGACAAATGAGCTTCCATTCGGGTTTAAATTGTCAAATCATTTGCCAAATGTTTATTTAAAGAAATTTTATATAGCATTTGTAGATATTCCAACGGATAAAAAATATTATTTAGCTGGCAGCTACCTAAATATAAGCGATTTTATCTTGAATAAAAAAGTTAAAATTAATGCTGCTGGAGAAATCTTTTTAGATGGCGAAAAACATTTTTCTTATGATATCAAAGTAAAAAATTATATAATGCCTAATATTGATATAAATGATTTGATATTTACCCAAGGGGAAATGAAAGCAACAAGCACTTCAGAATCAAATAAAAAGTCTTATAGTGAATTTTTCAATGTAATTGATATATTTAACAAAATTCATGTAAATGAACTTTCTGCCGATGTAAAAGCTGATATAAAAACTTATGGAAAGCCTGACGACATAAGCTATACAGGTAAATTGACCGTCGATAGTATGACAGTTGCTGTAGATGGAGAAAAATTGCCAGAGGGATCTGTAAATGTTGATTTAAAGAATAAAAAAGTCAACATTTTAGCAACTTTGCACCCTGCTGCTGATGAAAATATTTCTATCTTGTCAAATTTTAAAACGGGTAAAAATCCGCAATTTGATGTTCATTGTGTATCAAATGCAGGAATTAATAATTTAATAAATTTATTGGATAGTGTAGCAAAATCTTTTGGAATTAACGATTTTAACACATTAAGCGGTAGCGGAAATATTGATGCTAATTTTTATATTAAAGGTGATACGAAAAATGTTTCCTCATCAGGTTATTTAAAAATACCTTCAGCTACAATAAATTATAAATTATATAACATATTAATTGATAAAATAAATGCAGATGCTGATTTTTCAGAAAATCAAATAAATATAAAAAACATCTCTTTTTCTGTATTTAATCAACCTCTCAAATTTTACGGTACTGTTAATTCAAAAACAGAAACCGATTTGTATTTGATAGCTGATAAACTTTTAATTAAGGCTCTAATCGCAGCAGCAGGACAAATTAAACTGTTAAAAGAGAATGATTTTAAATCAGGTACAATATCTATGGAAGCGACATTAAAAGGTAAACTCTCAAATCCTTTACCAGCAGTGAATCTTACTGTAGATAATTTAAAGGTGAAAAATATTCCTACAGATACGACGATATCACTAACCAGTGGAATACTTAATTTAGCCGCCGAGAATAACTCTTACGAAGGAGTTTTAAATACGTCATCAGCTGTTGTAGAAAATCCGCTTTTCAAGATAAAAGCTCCTACAGCAAAAATTACAATGGACGAAAATGACATAAGTATAAATGATGCCCATTTGATTTTCGATAATTCAAGAATTGATTTATCAGGTGGTATAAATGATTACATGACAAAAGATATTTGTATAGATATATCAGCTAAGGGAAACATATTAGCAAACGATTTAAGAAATATTTTGCCTAATGAATTTAGAAGCTATACGTCAGCAAAAGGTACTTTGCCTCTGGCGGTTTATTTGACAGGGAATGATAAAACTCAAAAGATAGATATATCTTTAAATGCTACACCTGATAATTATTTCAGAATCTTGGATATTGAATCAGCAAAGAATAAACCTTCTACAATAAAAAGCTCATTAGTTTATTCAAATGATTCTATAAAAATAACAGATGCATCATTTCGAACTGAAGGAAATTCTCTAGCTAAAATTACAGGCAGTATTGATAACTTGTCAAAATCACAGAATTTATCAATAAATTTAAATGTTCCTCAAATAGTAAAAATGCCAATCCCTGGATTTAGAGAGGATTCTTCAATTTCAGCAATGGGAAATATAGTCATTGGCGGTACTGCACAAAATCCTACTTTAAAAGGCAGAATATCAGTACCTTATTTAACTATACCTGAGATGAAATTTTCAATGGAGAATTTGTCTGCAAATCTTTCGGGAGTCTTGGCTAATGGAAAGGCAACTCTTGATAAAATGACCTCAGGCGGAATCGTTGCTGAAAATCTTACTTCAGATTTTTCTTATAATATCCAAAACGGGATTTTTTATCTGAAAAATATATCAGGAAATGCTTTTTCCGGTACAGTAGGCGGAAATATTGCATATAATCTTATGAACGGTAAAATAGGATTAGATTTTAGCGGGGAGGCTATGAATGCAATTACTGCCATAGAAGGTGCAGCTGGAATTAAAAATGCTTTATCCGGAACCTTAGGGTTTAATATAAATGCGACGCTCTCAGGCAGTACAGATGTTGAAATGATTAAAAATCTAAAAGGTAAGATGTCATTTGAAGTAAAAGATGGGGCTTTTTTAAGTATAGGTAAATTAGAAAATCTTCTATCAGCAGATAACATAGTAAAAAATGCGGTGATGAAAACAGCATTAGCAGCAATATCAACTGTTCCTGTAGTTAAAAACAGTGCCAATTTTGAATATATAAAAGGTGAAATGACATTTAATAACGGCTGGGCTGAGAATCTTTCAATAAAGACAAGCGGACCTTCAATGGCATATTATATAACTGGAAAATATAATATTTTGAACGGCACTGCTAATTTAGTAATTTTAGGTCGTTTGGGTAGTGATGTTGTAAGTGCTTTAGGACCTTTAGGAGAATTATCAGTAGATAAGCTGACTTCCTTTATTCCAAAATTTGGTGCCTTAACCTCAAGTGTTATAAAAACTATGACATCAAATCCGCAAAATGAAAATATAGATGCAATTCCAGAACTATCTAGCGGTAATTCTCAATATAAAGATTTTAAGGTAATATTTAACGGTGGAATTGATAGCAATACTTCTGTTAAATCATTTAAATGGCTTTCAAATCTTGATTTATCAGAAATTGATGCTCCGACATTAAAAGAACAAATTCAGGATAGTGCTGAAAATATAAAACAATCAATCAAGACAAATATTCAGACTGCTAAAGAACAAAACCAACAAAAACAAGAAGAATTAAGGCAACAGGCTCAGCAATTTAAAGAGCAGACACAGCAAACAAAAGAAGATTTAAAAAATCAAGTCCAAAACGTCAAAGATAGTGTGGAAGAAATTAAAAATTTGTTTAAATTTTAGGAAAAATCCCGCTGTTAAAGCGGGATTTTTCATTTTATAAAATACATGCTAAGACCATTAAAAGCAGAGTCCCGATTTGCATAGCAGTCGTCATATTTTGAGCAAATCTGTTACTGTCATATTTGTTTGCTGATTTTTGAGCATTATAAGCACTTGAAATTCTATCTATTCTTGTCTGTTCATCTTCACCGTCAAATTGTGTTCCAAACATAGCGTTTTCAAGTCTAGCAAGTCGATTTTGTGTAGAATCGTTTTTGAAAGTTTGATTGAGCACATTTTTCTCAACGGTTGTAAGGCTGTACTTTTTTGGTGATGGTGGAATTGGTGCTCCATAATTGCCAGAATTATATGCATCTTCCATAGCAGCCTGTCTTGCATTGAAATTGTCATAGTCAAACGTGTCGAATTGTTGGTATTTATTTAAGTGATAATCAGCACCCAATGGTGGTACGTAATCGTCATAAAACTGGTTTGAAGATTGTGCTATTTGATTATCCATTAATGATTGAGGTTTGATTTCTGCTTTCAATCTATCTGTACGTGTGGATAAATCATCATTGTATTCTTTTCCGAATACTTTCATTTCAAGTTTGGAAAGTCGTTTTTTAATATCTTCTTTTGGGGTTGCTTGATTGAATACCATTTCTTCCAGCTCATCTACTGCCGGATAAGTTACATTAGCAGCCGCAACCGGTTCCTTTTCGTCTACATAGGCATATTCATCTTCAGCAAAAGTGTCTTCTTTTGGCTCGATTTCTTGTCCTATTAAGTCGGCAGATAAATCTTTTTTTAATTTCGCAATTCTTTCATTTACGGCTTTTTTCGAAATAGTTCCATATACGCTGTTTTCTATTCTATCCAACCTTGAATTTTCAGAATCTCCAGAATATGTGAATCCGTATAATGAATTTTCTATTTTATCAATTATCTGTGTATTTGTAGCTGAAAATGCTATTTGAGGATAAATTCCCGCAAGTGACAGAATTGTTAATGTTGTTATAATAAGTTTTTTCATATCACGACTCCTTATGCATAGAATAAGGTTCGTTTTTGCTAAAAACTATTCTACGAAGTCTTGATTTTGAAAAGGGTAAAAATTCTTATAAAATCCTAAGCAAAAAGTAGTATGAAAATATTTCCATACTACTTTAGCCTATATTTATGTATAATATTTAAAATTAACTTCTAAGTTTTTTAAGATTTTCCAACTCATCTTGATAAGGTGAAAGAGCTGTGATTTTGTTAATAATTCCGGGTAATACGTCAAGAACGTAATCAATTTCTTTTTCTGTCGTATATCTGGAAAGTGACCAGCGAATACTTCCATGAATTGCAGTGAAAGGAACATTCATTGCTCTCAGAACATGGCTTGGCTCTAAAGAGCCTGAAGTACATGCACTTCCAGAACTTGCACAGATTCCTAAATCGCTTAAATGAAGTAATATAAGCTCACCTTCGATGTATTCAAACCCTATATTTGTCGTGTTTGGAACTCTGTTGGAAATTGCGGTATTGACTCTTGCGTTAAATACTTTTTTCAAAATACCGCTTTCAAGTTTATCCCTAAGTCTTTTTACTTCGCTTAATTCATATTTAAGGCTGTCAGATGCCAATTCAGCTGCTTTAGCCATTCCGACAATATATGGAACATTTTCAGTACCGGCTCTTTTGCCTCTTTCCTGATGCCCGCCGATAATTAGCGGTGTAATAAGTGTTTTTGAATTTACATATAAGGCTCCGACACCTTTTGGGGCATGGAATTTATGTCCTGAAATGCCTAATAAATCAATTCCTGCAGCTTGTACATCAATAGGAATTTTACCTGCGACTTGTACTGCATCTACAAAGAATTTTGTTTCTTTGTTTTTTGATTTTATAATTTCTGAAATTTTTTCAATCGGGAATATAACACCTGTTTCATTATTTGCATACATAACAGATACAAGTGCCGTATCATAATTTATTGCTTCTTCAAGTTGTGCAAGATCCAGTTCGCCGTTTGAATTTACACCGATATAATCTACTTTATATCCTTGTTTTTCTAAAGTTTGATAAAGATTTAAAACACAAGGGTGCTCAACTTTTGTTGTAATTATATGTCGTTTGTTTTTATTCATATTTAAAACGCCCTGAATTGCGGTATTGGCACTTTCTGAGCCGCAGGAGGTAAAGATTATTTCTTTTTCGTTACCTGCGTTTATAAAATCTTTTATTACACCTCTTGCATCACGTACTGCATGATTTGAGTTTTTAGCAAATTCGTAAATACTTGATGGGTTTGCGTATTCTTCCTTAAAATAAGGCATCATAGCCTCTAAGACTTCAGGTGCCACTTTTGTCGTCGCATTATTATCCAAATATATCAAACTCATTATGCTACCTCTATTACATCAATGTTTTTATCAACGGTTTCTCTCAGTGTACTTTCTACAAATGCTTTAAGGGTCAGGTGTGAATTTTTGCACCCTGAGCATTTCCCTCTTAGTTTTACTAAAACTTTATTTCCATCAATATCTACAAGGGTTATGTCACCGCCATCTTTTCTCAATTCAGGAGAGATTTGGGTTTCAATAATATTATTTATTTTAAGAATTTTTTGAGCTGGTGAAAGGGTTGATTTTTGAGCTTCTGATTCTTCTTTTTTATAATATGTATCAATAATATCTTGAATTAACCCTTTGCATTTTCCGCAAGCTCCGCCTGCTTTTGTATAGTTAGTAATATCTTCGACTGTTCTAAGTCCGTTTTGTTTAATAGCGTCCCAAATCATATTTTCTGTTACATTGAAGCAGGTGCAAACTATTTTTTCTGCTGTTTTTTCATTTCTCAATTCATCAAGATCAGTCAGGTTATCGTAATTGCCCAAAGCATCTTCCAGTGCCTCATATCCCATAACTGAGCAGTGCATTTTTTCAGGAGGTAATCCACCTAGTTGGTCTGCTATATCTTTATTGGTAATTTTTTTCACTTCTTCGACTGTTTTTCCGATAATCATTTCTGTTAAAATGCTTGAGCTTGCAACAGCTGAGCCGCAGCCAAATGTTTGAAATTTTGCATCTGTCACAATCCCGTTTTCTATTTTTAAATATATTTTTAATGAATCACCACAAGCTAAAGAACCGGCTTCACCGATTGCATCGGCATTATCGATTTTACCTACATTTCTCGGATTTCTGTAATGATCCATAACTTTTTCAGAATAATCCCACATATTTTTTTCCTTACTTATCTAACCTTAATTATATTTTACCTTAAAAAAATATGAGGAATGTACTTTTTAATATAAAATTAATTATTTTGAAATTATCAATTCATTATTTGATAGAGTTGCATTAGCACCTATCGGTACTGTTGTTTTGCAGGCTGTATGGGAAATTTTAAAGCCTGATACTGTTGGGATATTCAATTCATCAGCTAATTCATTAAATAATTTAATAAGCCATTCTTTATTGTCAGTACTAGAGAATTCGCCAAGACATAGACCTTTTAGATTGTTTTTGAATTTATCAATATTTAGCAGTTGCCTGAACATCTTGTCAATTTTATATACCGGCTCATTAATGTCCTCAGTAAAAAATATAAACGGCTCATCTGGTAAAAAATCCAATCCGCATAACGATACGACAGTTGAAAGATTTCCTCCCCATAAAATTCCTTTGGAAGTGCCTTTTCTTATAATATTTGTACCATATATTGAATAATTATCCGATATAAGTGCTTTATAAAATTCGTTTATAGTATAATCAGACGGCGGGTTTAGTGCAAAGTCACTCATAATCATAGGAGCTGAGTATGTCATAAGTCCTGCTTTTTTCAAAAACATTAGACTAAGTGCTGTGATATCTGAGTATCCGCAGAAAATTTTCGGATTATTTTTGATAATTGAATAATCAATTTTATTTATAAGTCTTAAAGCACCATATCCGCCTCTAAGACAAATTATTGCATTTATTTTAGGATTTGCAAAAAAGTCATGTAGATTTTTCAGTCTTAATTGATCTGACCCGGCAAGGTATCTGTCTTGAGCATAGATGTCATTACTTATTACTGTTTTGTAGCCTGCACTGAGTATAAGATTTATAGCTTTTAATATAGGCATACTTTTTGTGTCTATAGGACCTGATGTCGCAAGTATTCCTATTGTATCTCCTTTTTTTAGTTTTGGAGGTTTAATTATGTTCATATTTTAACCCTTTTACATAAAACTCTGATATAATAATAGCATGAATGAAAAATATATTCCTTTATACAGAAAATATCGTCCGCAAACTTTAGAACAAGTTGTCGGACAAGAGCATATAAAAACAGCTTTAGCTAATGCTATTGCAATGGATAAAATATCTCATGCATACCTTTTTACCGGCCCTAGAGGTACAGGTAAAACTTCTACTGCAAGAATTTTTGCTAAATCATTAAATTGTGTAAATGGTCCGACTATTTCACCTTGCGGGGAGTGTGAAAATTGTCGTGATATTACAAATTCCGTTCCTATGGACGTAATCGAAATTGATGCTGCTAGTAACAGAAAAGTCGAAGATGCTCAAAATATTTTAGAAAAAGTAATGTATGCACCAGTTAATAGCAGATATAAAATTTATATTATAGACGAAGTCCATATGCTTTCATCTACGGCATTTAATGCATTGTTGAAAACATTAGAAGAGCCTCCAAAAAATGTTATTTTTATTCTTGCTACGACTGAAGTGCATAAAGTTTTAGATACTATAAAAAGCCGTTGTCAAAGATTTGATTTCAGAAGAATTACGACATCTGATATAGTTAAGCATTTGAGATATATTTCTGATTGCGAAAAAATTAATATAACTGATGATGCTCTATCTACTATTGCTAAAAATTCTGCGGGTGGAATGAGAGATAGTATTGCATTGCTTGATCAGTTAAGTGTGTTAAGCAGTGAGAATGCAATTACTACTGATGATATTAATGCTCTGTTAGGAAGAATATCATTTGATTTGCTTCATAAGCTGTGTGATAACATATTAGTATCCAGTCAGGGGCAGGCTATTGAAATTCTTGAAAAAATTTATAATTCAGGTAACGAGCCTGTACAAATTTTACAAAATTTGCTAGATTATTTCAAAAACCTATTGATTGTAAAGACTTGTACAAAGGAAATTGCTATTGAAATTACTCAGCTGAATGATATGCAAATTATTGATTTAGCTGAACAGGCGAAAAATATTGAAACTCATCAAATTGTTTCATTAACAGATAAATGTGCAAATTATATTAAAGAGCTAAAAACAACAAACAATCCGCGATTATGGCTTGAAATCGCTATGATTGATATGTCAAATCTTATGGAAAATACTAAACTGGAGGATTTGCAAGCACGCTTGTCAGCTTTAGAAGGTGGCGGAGCTGTTGCAATACCCCGAACTGAGTCAGTTGCTCATGTAAGACCGAAGATTTTGGAATCAAAGCCCGAGCCTGTAAAAGAAGATAATTTTAAAGTAAATTCAGACATAGTTAATAAAAAAGACGAGATAACTTCAGAAAAAGACATTGTTGTAAAAAATGAAACTGTTTCTAGTGATGAATTTGCTCCGATGCCAAAGGCAAAAGCGTCAGCCAGTGATGATATATTGACTTTGTGGGGAAATTTATTATCAAATGTCCCCAGTGCTCCTACAAGAGCATTGTTAAAACAATGGGCTAAGCCGATTAAAATTTCTTCTGAAGAAGTTGTATTATCGATTAAAAACGAAATTTATTTAAATCAATTTGTTTCTGGCTCTAAAAAGGCAGTATTACAAAAAGCAGTAGAGGGGCTGTACCCGCAAGAAAATACAAAAATTACCGTCAGACTTCCTCAGCCTGATGATGTTGTACCTCAAGGAAATGTAACCGTCCCAAAGTCTAATCCGGTTCCGCAGGTAAAAATGACGGAGCCGAAAGATAATAAACCAACTTTAGATGATGTTAAAGTGGAAATTGATGAGTATGGAAATTCTGATGAGGATTCTTCTGATATAAGTGTGGAAGAAAAGACTGCTAATTTTTCAGATATACACTCTGATACCGTCAATATGGTGATGGAACTTTTTGACGGTAAAGTTATTGAATAAAGGGAAAATGTATGAAGGTTCAAAAAGTTAATTATTCTCAATCTTTTACTAACAAAACGGCTTATGAAAAAATGAAAGATCAAAATCTAAGTTTTTATAATTTATATCATGATGATAAAGTCGATGTTGTATATGATATTTTGCAGGAACAGAATAAAAAATTAGATACAATATTGGATAATCAAAATAAAATTAAAAAAGAACTTGGTGATTTTTATGATATGTACAATTCTGATGTGGTAACATTATCCAAAAATCAGGATAAAATTATGAAAGCTAATCAATTCGGGTTTGAACAGTTGTTGTTTTTGACACCGGGAGCTTTTTCATCAACTGATATATCACCTGCAATATCTACTATTAGAAATTTTAATCAGAATAAAATTGATATTATCAGGTAAAGGTCAGTATTTTATCGGAGTTTTTAAATTTTAGTTGTATAAAATCTGAATGTTTCTAAGGTTTCGCTAAAGTAATCTTTAGCCATACCTGCTTTTTGCTTTAAAGATGAGAGAAAGAGCTTTTTATCAGGAAGTTGTTCCCAAACGTCCGGAAGATATACTCCTTGACAGTTGCCGTCACGTATAATTAGACCATCTTTATTGGGGACAAGTTTTTCTAATAAATTATCTTCATCACTAAATTCGATTTTTTGAGGTTTGGATAACAGTGATACAGTTATATCCAGTTTTTTAAATTCCTCTATTCGCAAAGGCAAAAATCGTGGATCTGAAAAAGCTGCTGAATGAGCATTCTTCGCTATATCATTGAATAAACTTCTATGGGCTATAATCGAACCTATGCAGCCTCTTAAATTGTTATTAATTTTAAGTGTTACAAAACTTGCACCTATTTCAGAAAAGACTTCAGGGTATTTCTCAGGTAGAGAATTCCCCAGTTGCAGTCCGCTTTCAATGCTTTTTTTACATAAATTGATTACAAAATCACTAAAATATTTTTTAATATATTCTTCTTTAGTTCCTTCAAATAAATACCACCCTCCATATCCGACAGTTCTTGAGGTGTCCCCTGTGGATTCAGATGAGTTTGTAAGACCTGCTCTTATAAGAGAATAGCCCTTTTCTTTTGCAAAATTTGAAATTGCACAAATCCCGACCGCTCCGCAAGCCATTTCCGCTTCAAAATTTCTTATTTCATTATTCTCAATTAAGTTCGCTGTGTAGGTGTCTATTTTTATGGTTTCTTTTGCAGGATAAAAATGACTTAAATCAGATGATATTATAAAAGCATTTTGTCTATCTTGCCAATATTTGCTAATCACCTTGCTTATATTATTATAATCTTCGCAACCGTATATTATCGGAACAATTTTGGCTGTCGGAAATAGTTTTTTTATAAAAGGTAATTGTACTTCAAGTGAGTGCTCTTTTTCAAATGGCTGGTTATTTATTTCAAAATCCAAATCGTTTATAATATCTGTGTTTACGA
Source organism: uncultured bacterium (assembly GCA_949299435.1). GTDB lineage: Bacteria > Cyanobacteriota > Vampirovibrionia > Gastranaerophilales > Gastranaerophilaceae > Scatenecus. The sequence goes on along the minus strand of CASGAK010000158.1, from coordinate 952 downwards.
CTAAACTGCCAAGAGGGGTGTTAAATTCATTATAGTCGGATTTTACACTGCCAAAAATTCTTGTGTAGTGTGATGGTGCAAATATAAAAATATTTTTAATTTCGCTGTCTAAATATTGAAAACATTTAGCTGATAGCCCGCCTGAGAATATATAGCCGGCATGGGGGACTATGATAGCTCGGGTTTTAAAATCGCTGTCAGGTTGATTTTGCTCCAGTAAGATATCTAAAAGTTTATTTAATTCTTCTTTGGCTTTTGGATAGAATGTTCCTGCCGCATTTTCATATTTTATATTCATAAATTCTATTATAACTCTTTTCGTTTATTTTTTATCGGATAATAAGTTAATAAAATATCGGGTGGAAAATTTTTTATTTCGTCAAATTGAAAATTTACGGCATTTGCAATAAGAGGCTGTTGTTTTCCGTCAAATGCTGATTTACCGCTGTTGTCTGCTAAAATTTTAGGTGCAATAAAGTGATAAATTTTATCAGCGTAGTCTATTATCGAACCATTTAGAATGCCTCCTGATTCCATAAGTACACTCATAATTTTTAATTCATAAAGTTTTTTTAAAATAAAATCTATATCTAGTTTATTTCCACTTGATGGAGTCGAAATAAATTGTATGTTTGCAAAATTTTTATGCGGAGTATGATATTCGTCATGAAACACGTATATGTTACCGGATTTGTAAATTTCAGCATTTGAAAAATCAGTTTTTAATTCTCTATCGAGTATTATTTTATTTTTGTGAGCCATTGTGGGGTTATCCGCAATTACTGTAGAGGAGCTTGTCATAATTGCGTCATATCTGCTGCGAATTTTTTTAACTTCGTTTCTTGCGGATTCTGATGTAATCCATTTTGAGTCACCTTTGTTTGTTGCAATTTTACCGTCAAGAGTCGTGGCGGTTTTTATAGCTATAAATGTCCGTTTTTCTTGCATATTT
>CASGAK010000157.1 GCA_949299435.1 uncultured bacterium | reverse complement strand
CTTTAAAGAAATTCAAGCATTGATTAAGTAATATTTTTTATAAATTTATTTTCTATAAATTTCTTCAATCATTTCTTTTGTAGAGTAGCCGTTATCTTCTACGGGGGTGCAGCCGCCTTTTGAATCGGTGAATCCCAAATAAACTCGTTTGCTATCTCCATATATTGAAAATACAAACAAATCATGTCCCCATTTGTTGGGTTTTTTATGACCGTTTATGTCTACAAGAAATAGTTTTGTATTTAACTTCGCATAAGATACGATTATTGTGCCATCTTTTAGTACGTATGCTGTATTTCTATTTAGAATATTATTTTCCCAAAATCCTGAACAGTCTGTGTTGTCTAGTTCTTGTCCGTTGTGTTGGTCTTTATAAATACTATCCACACCTTTATATTTGGGAATACACCCTTTCTGATATGCGTTTGATTCACATTTTTGAATGACATTCAATTGCCTTAAAAAACTCTCAGTAAACTCTTTACATTGAGAATTGTGAGTGTATCTTTCAGAATCGGTATTATCGGCATAGTAGCAATCAAATACAACTCCGTTTTCAGCATATACTTTTACAAGTGCATTTGAATATGTGTTATATACTTTTTTAAATTGCTGTTTTAAAACATAAAAATTTATTTTATTAATAACTGTAGGTAATGTCATAGCTGCAACTACACCTACTATCCCCAGTGTTATAAGTACTTCTGCTAACGTAAAGCCGGATTTTTTTGTTTTCATAATTACCCTTTCAGCTATTTATAATTTTCTTAAATTATCATGAATATTCTTAATATATTGAGAATATTATAATCTTTTTTATAAATAATGTCAAGTGAAATATAATTAGGAAATGGATATCAGAAACGATATAAAATATTATATGGCACGAGAGGCTGTTACATTTAAACAGCTTGCACTGATGATGAGTGAAAAAACCGGTAAGAAATATACAATAAACGGTCTTTCAGGAAAACTCATCAGAGAAAGTATTACGCTGAAAGAAACTCTGCAAATTTTAGAAATTTTAGGCTATCATTTAAAGATTGAAAAAAATTAAATAACTTTATTTATATCTTTAGTAATTTGTTTTTTTAATTCCTCAATTGAATTGAATTTTTTTTCTTCTCTAATCATTTTATTAAATTCAATGGTAATAATTTTGCCATAGATATCATTATCAAAGTTGATGATATGAGTTTCAAGAGAACGAACTTTGCTCTCAGATACCGTAGGACGTATTCCGAAATTTGTAATTCCCTTATAGTTTTGATTATCAATTTTTACGTTAACGTCATATACCCCGAAAGGTAAATCCACAAGCTCTTGCGGATAAACTAAATTAGCAGTTCTGAACCCGATAGTCCGCCCTAGTTTTTGACCTTCAATAACTTCACCTTTTATGTAAAAATTATACCCGAGCATTTTATTGGCATTTTCAATCACTCCGTCTAAAAGGTAATCTCTGATAGCAGTACTGCTTATGGTTTTAATCCCTTCTTTTTGCGGAGAAATTTCAAAATATTTATAATCAAATTTGTTCGCGTTTTGGGCAAGAAATTTAACATCACCTGATTTTTTGTAACCGAAATTGTGATTCCAACCTGTTGTGATAGCTTTTGGTGTAAAATGTTTTATGAGAATATCTTTTAAGTATTCTTCAGCAGTTAAACCTGAGATACTTTCAAAATTAAGCTCAAATAAATAGTCAATTCCTAATTGTTCTATTTTTTCATGCTTTTCTTTTCTTGTTAAAATGTATTTAGGTTTTGTGCCGTAAAAAAAACAGCAAGGGTGGTCTTGAAAAGTTATTAACGCAGATTTCGTATTATTTTGTTTCGCAAAATCTACGGCATTTTTTATAACAGCCTGATGTCCTTTGTGTATTCCGTCAAAAAAGCCTAACGCAATAGACATATCAGGTATTTTGATAAGTTCTTTGAATATTTCCATACAACAATTATAGTATAAAGTTAAAATTTAAACTCTATATCGTTATTTTTTTTATGTTTGATGAGATATGCCGAAATGATTGCTGTAATAGGTACACACGCAAGGATAGCAATACTTCCTATTATGGCAGAAAGAATTTCAGTAGATACCTGATTAAGATTGAAGAATTTTTGCAAATCTATGTTATTAGCAAGTAATACAAGAGGCAAAGAGCTTCCCATATATACCAAAATCAAAGTATTTGACATAGTTCCGATAACATCTCGACCAACATTCATGCCTGATTGAAAAAGTTTCATAACGCCTAATGAATTATCGGTTTCATGAATTTCGTTAATGGTGCTTGCAATAGATACCGATGTATCCATTAAAGCTCCAAGGGCAGCTATTATCATAGCTGCAGAAAGTATTCCCTGAAAGTTTAAGTCAGGTCTTATGCCATACAAAAATATAGTTTCTTCCCCTGCAAACCCTGTAAGATGTGCCATGAAAATTGCAAGCATGGAAAGAGCACCCGCAAAAATTAAACTCAACATTGTCCCGATGATAGCTGAGGTGCTTTTAGAATTGAAGCCCCCGACTAAATATATGGTAATAATAGTACTTAAAGCTCCAACAAGAATTGCTGATGCAATCGGACAAAAACCGTTTAAAATAAGAGGAAGCATTACCCAAAAAATAAGTCCTACTGTTGCTACTATTGAAATTAAACTGAATAGTCCTTTTTTATGCCCTATAGCTAAAAGTATCAAACAAAAAATTGCTGCAAAAAATATTATTGAAGAATCCCTTTTTAT
>CASGAK010000156.1 GCA_949299435.1 uncultured bacterium | reverse complement strand
TGTAAAGATAGACCAGCATTCTGTTCTGTATTGCTTGAATATGATAATTGGGAGTTCAAAGACGATTATCCGCATAAATTGTAAAAAAAGTTTCTCCGAGAACGTTTTGTAATAAGGTACATGAGCAAGGCTGTTAGGTGGTGAAGGTCTTTATTTATTAATTAAACAACAAAAAAAGCTCTCAAATCTGAGAGCTTTTTTAAATTCTGGGGCGAAAGGATTCGAACCTCTGAATGGCTGGACCAAAACCAGCTGCCTTACCACTTGGCGACGCCCCATTAGCGGGTACATCTATTATTGTATTTGCTGAAATTTCTTTGTCAATATTTTTATTGTTTTATTAATCTGAAAGGAGAACTTTCTTTTGAGAAAATGACTTCTACTTTAGATTTTAGTAGTTTTTCAAGTACTTTTAAAATTAGAATTTCACTTTCAAAGTGTCCGATATCAAACAGTACTATTTTACTGTCAACTGCTGTATGAAATTTTAAATCTCCTGTGACAAAAGCGTCAGCTCCGTCATTTTCTGCTGTTTCTATAAAGTCTGATCCGCTACCTGCACAGAAACCTATTTTTTGAATTTTTTTAATTTTTCGATTATTTACATAACGCAGGTTGGGCGAAATTTTGGCAAGTCTTAGGGCAAATTCTTCAACCGATACCGGGTTTTGTAATTCTACATATCTTACAAAACTGTTTTGGGTGCTTTTAGTAAGTCCTAATTGTTTAATTAATTCATCAGTTGTGCCGCCTTCTGCTAAATCAAGGTTTGTGTGGGCTGAAAAAATATTTATGTCCTTAAATTTAAACGGTACAAAAAACAGCGGGTGATGACTGATTATCATATCACAATTATGGGCCTTTGCTTGTTTTACTATATCATCAGTTACAGTAAGAGTAAGCATGACTTTTTTAATCTCGTTTTGAGAATTTTCAACTGCGATTCCGCTGCAATCCCAATCTTCTGCAAGCTCAGGAGGTGCAAAGTTATTTAATAGTGCATAAATTTCCGCTTTTTGCATAGATCTCTCCGATTATTTTTTCAGCAATTGCAGATTTACTTTGTTTTTCAATTTTTTTAGTGTTTAAGTCTTTATCAATGATATATACTTCATTTTCATCTGATGAAAATCCGATATCTTTTCTGCTTACGTCATTTGCGACTATAAAATCACAGCCTTTATTTTTGATTTTTGCTTTCGCATATTCTATTAAATTTTCTGTTTCTGCACAAAATCCAACAATCTTAACTGAAGAATTTGAATTTGCTTTTTTATCGCAAAGGCTTTTTAAAATGTCGGGGTTTTTAATTAATTCAATCGTCATTTCATTCGATTCTGTTTTTTTGATTTTCTGTTCGTTGAAATTTTTTACTCTAAAATCAGCGACAGCTGCTGCCATAAAAATATAGTCAGTGTCATCGAATTCATCAAAAATTGCTTGCTGCATTTCAAGTGCTGATTTCACTTTTATCACTTTATAGGGCTTATTTACGTCTTTTGTCGTTATTAAAACAGTTTCAGCACCTTGTGAGTGAGCACTATCTGCAATAGAAACACCCATTTTGCCTGAAGAATAATTTGAAATGTATCTTACGGGGTCGATATCTTCGATTGTCCCACCTGCTGTAATAACTACTTTTTTGTCTGTTAAAATTTTCTTTTTACAATTCAAAATTTCAACGGTTTTGTCAAAAATTTTATCCAAATTTGCAAGACGACCCTCTCCTGAGGTTCCGCAAGCTAAAAAGCCTGATTCGGGGGCAATATTGATAAAGCCGTTTTTTACAAGTTTTTGCAAATTCTCTTGTACAAACGGATTGCTCCACATGTTGCAATTCATTGCAGGAGCTATAATTATTGGCTTTTTGAATGCTGCAACAATTGAAGTCAAAAGGTTATCACAAATTCCGTTTGCAATTTTTGAAATAGTGTTTGCTGTCGCAGGGGCGATTACAAAAATGTCTGCTTCATCTGCATAAGAAATGTGCTCAGGTTTAAAATTGTCAATTTCAAACTGTTCTATTGCCACATCATTTTGACTTAGGCTTTGAAGTGTAAGTTTAGTTACAAAATTGAGAGCATTTGGTGTGCATACAACTTTCACATTTGCATTTGCTCGTTTATACATTCTGATGAGTTCACAAATTTTGTAGGCTGCAATGCCGCCAGTTATTCCAAGCAGAATATTTTTACCGCTTAGCATTTTTGCATTTCTCCTTTTATTACTTCTTCGAGATTTTTAATAGCATCGTCTAAGTTATCATTTACTATTTTATAGTCAAATTTTTCTGCACGTTCAAGTTCAATTTTTACTTGTTGAAGTCGTTTTTGGATTGTTGCTTCATCTTCTGTATGTCTGCCTCTTAATCTGTTTTCAAGAGCTTCATAAGAAGGCGGGCAAATGAAAATCAAAATAGCTTCAGGCATTTGTTTTTTTACCTGCAATGCCCCTTGGGTATCAATTTCTAGGATAATATCTTTACCTTCAGCAAGACATTGATTTATATATTTTTTCTTTGTCCCGTAGAAGTTTCCTGCAAATTCTGCCCATTCTAAAAATTTATTGTTTTCTATGCAATTTTTAAATTCTTCTTTAGTAATAAAAAAATAATTTACTCCATCAACTTCTCCAGGACGAGGGTGTCTTGTTGTGCAAGAAATTGAGAGCATAAAATTGGGATTTTTTTCTAAAAAGCCTTTTAATACTGTGCCTTTTCCGACTCCGGAAGAACCGGACAATACAAATAATTTTTTGTTCATATTATGATTATACAATGAATATTTCTAATGAAAAAAATATTTGTTTATTTTTGAAAAAACTTAATACAATTTCAAATTCAAAAGAGCTTGCAAGATTTGTATCTTTGGGAGTTTTGGACTTGGTGAGGGCTCATGCCGCATGTTTTTGTTTGATGAGCAGTTCAGGAAATCATGTTGAAATAAAACAGTATGCTTTTGAAGAAGGTAAAAAAAATAATAAGCGTCTTGTACATTGTATTGAAAAAATATCTAAAGTCGGGATTGATTTGTTGACTAATAATTTTGATAATGAAGATATTATTGAATACCTTAATTCCATTTCAAAAGATCAGATTATAATTGAGCCGATCTTTTATAAAAATACGGTACTTGGTTTTTTAGCTTTGGCACATCGTAATAAAAATTTTAATAAACGTTGTAATGTTATAGTTGAAATGATTATGGAAGCGTTGAATTCAAGAATTGAGATAATTTCTTTAAATGGAGAGTTAAAAAGAACAAACCAAGAAAAAGTTCAGTTTTTAGCGAGTATATCGCATGAGTATAAGACTCCTTTAAATTCGATAATCGGTTTTTCGGACATGCTAAAAGCCGAGCTTGCAGGTAGTGATAAATTTAAATATATTGATAATATTTCCAAAAGTTCAAGATTCCTGCTGAGTCTGATTCAAGATATTCTGGATATGGCAAGGTCTGAATATAAACCTTTGGAGTTAAAATATGAAACTTTCAGACCTAAAGATGTAATCAAAGATATTATTTATAGTTTTGATGAAATAGTGAAAGAGAAAAATATCAAATTTAGTTATACAATGATGGACGTTGAAATAGTTGCAGATTTAAAAAGATTTAAGCAATTGATATTCAATCTTATTTCAAATGCTCTTAAATTTAATAAGGTCGGAGGTAAAATAATAATAGTTACGTATATTGATGAAAACAAAAACTATGTTTTTGAAATAAAGGATTCTGGTGATGGAATTAGGAAAAAAGATTATGATAAAATTTTCAATTTCTTTTCACAGGTCAACAGAAACAAACTTAAACGTCAACAAGGTTCGGGAGTAGGGCTTGCTTTGTGTAAAGTTATTGCAAATGCACACCATGGTGATATTGGGTTTAAGTCAAGATTAAATAACGGAAGTACTTTTTGGTTCAGCATTCCGCAATATGGTTGCGAAGATGTAACTTATATAGAATTTTAGTGAGGAATTATGTCTATTGAAAAAGTAAGAAAATATTTTGAAAAATATGGAAAAGAAAATCAAATATTAGAGTTTCCTGTATCGAGTGCAACTGTCGAATTGGCAGCAAAAGCCCTTAATACAGATAGTGCAAGAATTTGTAAAACACTTTCTTTCAAAACTGCAGATGGCTGTATTCTTGTTTGCATGGCTGGAGATGCCAAAATCGATAATAAAAAATTTAAAACTACTTTTGGTCTAAAAGCTAAAATGCTTACACCTGAAGAAGTTGAGGAATTTACAGGACATAAAATTGGTGGAGTCTGTCCTTTTGCTATAGAAAAGTCTTGTGTAGAGGTATATTGTGATAATTCATTAAAACGTTTCAATACGATTTTCCCGGCTTGTGGAAGTAGTAATTCAGCTATTGAATTAACCCCTCAAGAACTTTTTGAATTTTCTAACAGTATATCTTGGATTGATGTATGTAAATTATCAGAATAAAAAAACTCCCGATTTTATAATCGGGAGTTTTTTTATTTAAGCATTTTCTTTACTTTTTTTTTCGTCAATCATAAGTACTGTACAAATTCCGATACAAATCAGTGCTGAAATTATCCAGAATATTATAGCTCCGTTCCAGCCGAATTTGTCAACCATAAAACCTGTACCGGTTGCTGATAATACGGCTCCAATATATCCGAAAGTTCCAGTGAATCCTGTTGCAGCGGAAGCTACTTTTTTGGAGCTTGATTCTACAGCACAAAGTCCACCAATCATCATTTGAGGTCCGTATGTGAACGCTCCTAAAAGCCCAATAAATATGAAGTCTAAATTGCTGATTGTATTAAATTTTAATAATACTAAACAAACAACCACACCTAATAGATAAATTAAATTTACAGGAGCTCTTTGACCTTTGAATACTTTATCTGAAATTATTCCGGCACAAATTGTACCTGCAATTCCGACTAAAGGAAGTGAGCTTAACTTCATTGCAGCAAGATCAAGTGCATTACCTTTAGCTTCATTCAGGTATTTTATCATCCAATCTTCTGCACCAAATCTTATTATATATACAAAAATATAAGCTATTGCTAAAAGCCAAATTGTTTTATTGAATAAAATATTCTGTTTGAAAATTTCGACATAAGTTCTGTTATCTTCTTCGCAGTTTAAATTTTTAGCGGAAGGCTCATCATTATAAGTTTCAATATCAGGTAGTCCTAGAGATTGCGGACGATCTCTTAGCCTGTCAAATAGCCAAATTGCAATAATTATAGCAACAGTTCCTGGTACAAAAAATGCCATTTTCCAACCAAAGTGGGCAACTAAAAATCCTGATACAATAACGCTTAAAAATGTACCGACCTGATGAGAACAAGACCATAATGACCATTTTGTGCCTCTTTCAGAATTTGAGTACCAATAAGTTAAACTTTTGGCTACTGCGGGGAATCCTGCTGATTGAAACCAACCGCTTGCACCCCAAAAGAATACGAAAAGCCATAATAGCACTGTGTTAGTTGGTAGTCCGAAAAAAGAAACTTCTCCAGGAGTTATGAATACTGCAGATAATCCAAAACATAAATTGGCAATTGCTGTCATGATTAATGCTGTCGGTAAAAATTTTCTAACATCTGATCTGTCTGCAAAAACTCCGTTTACAAATTTACCAACTCCGTAGGTAAGATATAAAGAACTTCCTAAAAGTCCGAGTTCTGTATTTGTATAACCGTATTCTTCACTTAATCCCGGAAGGGCTACTGCGATATTCTTTTTGCAAAGATAAAATACTGTATACCCTATAAAACAAGCATAAAATATTCTCAAACGCCAGTGTGAATACATGCTTTTTACTTTTTCAGTGTCCTGAATAACCTCTTTTACAGGAGGCTCTTTGAAAAATCCAGCTATTTTTTTTAACATAATCTATTTTCCTGCCTTTATAATTTGAATGTTGCGAGTTTCAGTCAATTCTTGACGAGCCTCTTTTATTAATTCTCTTTTTTCTTCATCTAAGCTGCACCCGCCGACAAGACGATCTACAAAACCTGTATTTAATTTTACAGCTTTTTCAAAAGCACCGACTTCTTCTAATACTTCTTTAATTTGGTGGATATCATAGCCAAATGATTGTTTTGAATTGTATACAAGAGTTTCTCCTGTCTGAGATCTAATCGGTGTCCCGCCTTGTTCAAAATACAGCTTAAATACTGATTTTAAATCCTGTAATTCTGATTGCAGTGTATTTATTGTGTTTTGTATCCTTAAAAATCTTTCAAAAAGATATTCAACATTTTCAAGCTGTTTTACTTCCCAATCGTATTTTTGTAAGTATAATTTTTTAAGTTTCGGATATGCAAGAGCTAACCCCATGGTATCTGCCATTGCTCTGTGATGATTGGTTAAATCTACATTGAATTTTTTAGTAAGTGCTTCCAGCCCATGTGAATCCAAATCAGGATAGACTTCTTTAAACATTTGCTGGCTGTCAATTCTTGTGTTATTAATTTCTTTACCGGTAGTTCTAAGACTTGCTTCATTTATGAATGTATAATCAAAAATAGCATTGTGTGCCACAATAGGATAGTCGCCAATAAATTCTAAAATTTTTGGCATAATTTCCGCTTCAGTAGGTGCGTCAGCTACCATATCAGAAGTGATTCCATGTATAGCTATGCTGGATTTTCTTATATGTTGCTGCGGGTTTATAAGTGTTTGAAATTCGTCCTTGATTTTTCCGTTTTCAAGCCTTACCGCAGCAAATTCTACCATTCGCTCTTTTGTATAATCCAGTCCTGTTGTTTCGGTGTCTAAAACTATTTCAATTATCTTTTTTCTAGCCATTTTTATATCCTATAGAATTCTATTAAGATAATAGCACAAAAAAAAATTCTGTGTTAAAATGACTCTTGTTGAAAATTAGTTTTAAGGAGATATTTTATGTCTAATGCATTGGATATTAATGATGAAGTATTTGAAACAGAGGTTCTTAATTCAGAGATACCTGTAGTTGTTGATTTCTGGGCACCTTGGTGTGGACCTTGCAGAAAATTGGGACCTATTTTAGATGAGGTAGCAGGTGAATTCGGTGATAAAGTAAAGTTTGTAAAAATGAATACTGATGATAATTTGGAAACTGCTAAAAATTATTCAATAAGCGGATTACCGAGTCTTTTGGTATTCAAAAACGGCAAAGCTGTAGAAAGACTTGTAGGTTTGATGCCTAAATCTTCTATTATTTCAAATATTGAAAAACATTTATAATTCTTATAATAAAAAGTTTATGTAAAATTTTATAAAGCTGAGTTTGAAAGTCTATAATGCTTTTAAATTCAGCTTTTTAAGTTGTTTGACCTGTTAAATTTGAAATTTTTTTTTTAAAGTTTTTCCATAAAACCGCCGTAGATTATACAAAGTATATTTAATCGAAAGGCAAGGATTTTTATGACCAGTATGGAAGCTTTAAAAAATTATTTATATCAGGTTAAACTGCAATCACCGGCAGGAAATGATATTTTACAGGATAAAATTACCGAGTTAAAAAATGATCCTGCATTTGCAAACTGGTCGGATATTCAGTTAGAGGATTATGCCAGAAATTTGATTTATGAAAGCAATGCTACGATAAACAGTTTGAATTTAAATGCAACTTTCAGCAGTTTATCCAAACCTTTGGATCCCAAATGGTCGCAATATTCTTATGAGGAAATTTTACAAATGGAGGATAATGGTGTACTTATTCCTGAAGAATTTTTGGAATGGGCACATTCAATGCAGTCTACAAATACTGTAGAATATGAACTTGATACAGGTGATGTAAATGATATTAACGATTCTGAGGGGTTAAAAGCTAATATTGGTGATGCCGGCAATATGGGTAAGAAAAACGTAGCAATGGTCTTTAATAAACAAGTCAAGGCACAGGAGGAACTTTTAAAGCAGGCTACACAGGAATTTGAACAATATTCATCAAAGTTGTCAAATGCGACAGATG
>CASGAK010000155.1 GCA_949299435.1 uncultured bacterium | reverse complement strand
TCGTCGACTTTAGAGTTTGTTCCGATATCTTCTAACACATTTACAGACTCAGGGTTTTGATGCATAGCCAACCCATCAATAATATTTCTTACATTTTTAATTGTTTTTTTATCTACCATTTATCAACCCTCCGTTATGAAGCCAAAGATGCTTCCCAAGCTTGTACGTTATCCATCAATAATTGCCTTGGAATAGAAATATCTTCCATTTTAGCAATTTGTTTTGCTGAAATTCCTTGATCAAACATAGAGTGTATTGCGTCACTTGCTTTTGCTCCTGCTTTTATTATAGCTTCTTTTGCAGGCTCAAAAGTAATTTCAGTGCTGTTTAATTTATTCCAATAATTAACGACATTATCTTTAATTCTGTTAGCAAAAGCTACAACTGATTCAATACCAGCTTGGATTCTGCTTCCAAAATCTGAAATTGATCCGACAAGTGCACTCGCTTTTAATTTTCCGGTAAAGCTGATTCCGTTGTTTTGTTTTTCTTTTGATTTGTCATTTTCACTTACAAAAACATCTGCTGTAAGTACATTTCCTTTAAATGATGTTTGAGCGAACGGATTTGAAGATCTAGCTACAGTTTTTTCATGTTTTGTAGGATTAAAAATTCGTTCACGAATGCTTGAGATAGATAATAAATCTGCCATTTGTAGTAATCCTTTCTTTTCGTAACTTTTCTACATTATTAGAATACCATAGCATTTTATAATGTTATCAACCTTTTGGTGTATTATCAGCTAAAAAATATATACAAAAGTTGGAGGATATTAATATTTGCATAAAAAATGTTTATGCTATTATACAGTTATGGGATATTTAGAAAAATTAGTTGACCTGATTGGAGTACTCCGCTCAGAGAACGGCTGTCCTTGGGACAGAGAACAGACTCATAAATCGCTGCGTCCGAATATGCTTGAAGAAGCCTATGAAGCTATTGATGCGATTAATGATGATGATATGACGCATCTTAAAGAAGAATTGGGTGATGTACTTTTACAGGTAATTCTGCACTCCCAAATTGCTAAAGAAGAAAATGCCTTCGATATAGAAGATGTCGCTAAAGGACTGCATGACAAAATTATTCACAGGCACCCTCACGTATTCGGTAATGTAAAAGTTAATTCTCCTGAAGAAGCTCTTATGAGCTGGGATAAGATAAAAAAAGAAGAAAAAAGCCACAGAAAGTCAGCAATGGACGGAGTATCAAAATCCCAATCAGCCTTAATGAGTGCTCAAAAAATAAGTAAAAAAGCTGTTAAATGCGGATTTGAATGGCCCGATGAAAATTCACTTTACGATTGCATTAAAAGTGAATTTAAAGAATTTAAAGACGCCAGTGAGGCTAAAAATCAAGCTGAGATGGAAGAAGAAATGGGCGATATTCTTTTTGCCGTTGTAAATCTCGCTAGATGGAACAAAATTGATGCTGAACAAGCACTTATTAAAGCTAATCAAAAATTCATGACTCGTTTTCGCAAAATGGAAGAATTAGCGACAAAACCTTTAGAAGAATATTCTTTTGAAGAATTTGACCAACTTTGGAGAGAGGCAAAACGCTCTCTATATAAAGAAAACTTCAATTGTTAACTATTGTAAATCATAATAACTCAAAATAAGCAATTATCCACCCCAAAAATTTTTTATATAAATATACAGGAAAGAGGTTATAGGTTATGAAAGAACAAGAATTAAACACATTAATGTCAGTAGTTTCAGATCCGATTAAGAATGTATACAAAATCGAATCAAGAAAAGATTTAGAAGAAATACAAAGAATTATTCGTATTTTCAATATTGCAGAAGAACAACATAACAAACATACAATGTTGTCTATCAAAAATCTTGCAACATTAAAACTTGTATTAAGCAATAATTAATAAAGCTTGAAAAACTTTTTCCTGTAACAAAAAAGATGTCGTTTTTACGACATCTTTTTTGTTACATAAGAATTAAATTAGACTGCTTTATTTTATGTACCAGAAAAGCACCTTTTATTATTAATATAGGTAATCAGTATTGTCGTACCTTAATATCCAAGTTCCACAAGTAGCACCACTTGTGTTTGCCTCAATAGTTCCTTTTTTACAATATTCTTTTATAGACGAATCAGAAAAATTATATCCATAAGGATAAATACCTTTTGGGGTTACAACAAAAGAAAAATGATCCTTTCCATAATAATTTATGTAGTCTTTCCCTTTTTTATTAGTTACAACACCAATAATAGCTCCACATTCATTACTCATATGGACAGGAACAGTATTCCCTGATGAATCAACTACTGTAGTATCATATTCACAACCTTGATGCACAGCAACAACAACAAGCGAGAATCCACCATTAAGTCTAATTTTAGGATAAGTTACATTTTGACTTAAACGGTGGTAGCGCTCGGCACCTGATAATGACTTAAAGTTTCCATCTGATACGCAACCTTTTTTATTATAACAACGCTCTGTTACATTCAAATAGGGCTCTAAGATTTTCAATATTGAAGCTTTATCTGACAAATCCCAATATTCGGGACTACCATTATCTGCAACTGCTCTATTATAAGCATTTGCTAAAGTTGAGTACATCTTTTTATATTTTGAAATTATTGCACGTTCTTCCCATTTTCTTGTCAAATTCGGAATGGTCAGTGCTGCAACTATACCGATTATCCCTAGGGTAATTAGAACCTCTGCCATTGTGAATGCATATTTTTTAGTATTTTGAATAAATTTCTCTAAAACACTTACAGGAGCATTATTCTCGGGTGCCCCCCTCCCCCCGCAATTCAATCATAGTCTGCATTTCCAGCTCCTTTCGACTTTTCTTAACTCTGTACATCTGCTTATTTATTATAGCACATTTGGATAACAACTGCAAATTATATCAATGCATATAATTCCGAGCCGAACATAATAAGTCCTATCGCGACTGCAATGAATGTAGCAAACATAACGGCCCCTGCTGAAATATCTTTTGCCATGCCGACAAGTCTTGAATATTTATTATGAAACATCGCATCTAATGTAAATTCTATCGCAGAATTAAGCATCTCAGCGACAACAACTAAGCCGATTGCTAAGAGTAATATACATAATTTTGCAACACTTAAATCCAATACAATACCCAAGACGATTACAAATACAGCTACAAAAAAGTGTACTCTTATATTATTTTCACTTTTTAAAACTATTCTAATCCCTTTACCAGCATTTTTAAAAGTATTATTAAGCCCTTGTGCTTTGAATTTACTCATAATTAATCCCTATTGATTTCAGTGCCTGATTTTGAAGTGACACAACAAAATTATAATCTTCTTCACTTTGGTGGTCAAACCCTAATAAATGTAAGATACCATGACTTATTAAAAACGCAAGCTCTTCTTCATCTGTTTTACCTTTTTTGGCTGCTTCCTCTTTTACCTTATCCAATGCGATAAGCACTTCACCTAAATTAATTTCCCCGTCAAAAATAAATTTTTCTTCACTATCTGCAAAAATTGCAAACGTTATGATATCAGCAGGATAGTCTTTATTTCGATACTCTTTGTTAATTTCATGGGTTCTTACACTGTCGCAGTATAAAAAATCAAAAGATATTGAACTGTAATCATGCCCGTATAAAGCAGATTTTTCATAAACCTCAGGAATTGACAGGTAAAATTTGATAATTTTTTTTGCAATTGTATTAAACTTTTTTTCATCAATTTCCCAATCCGGAAAAATATTTTCACTTATTATGAGGTAATCTACAGCCATTTTAATCTTTTTTATCCTCATCTTTATGGTTGTTATCTTCTAATTGAGAAATTTTCTTTTCTAAATCTTCATCAAGCATTTTAGCAGGCATCTTAATTTTATTTTTCCCGAATTCTTCTGCGATATTTTCCTGATATTTAATTCGGTTATGCTGCATGCCACGTAAAATTCTGCTGAATGTCGCTGCAATGACTTTTATATCATGCAAAGTGAGAGGGCTATCTGCCAATTGAGTATCGTTCAATCTTTCTACAATAATTTTATCAATAATATTATCAATTTCTTCCGGTGTCGGGTTTTTCAAAGATCTTACGGCTGATTCTACAGCGTCTGCAATCATTAAAATTGCAGTTTCTTTCATATTAGGTTTTGGCCCTGTATAGCGGAATTGATCCTCTTTTACATTTTCAATTCCTTCTTCCTGCACAGCTTGATTGTAAAAATATTTAGCCAAGCCCTCACCATGGTGCTGAAGGATAAAATTGTTTATAATAGCAGGCAAATGGTATTCTTTTGCAAGTTCTACTCCATCTTT
>CASGAK010000154.1 GCA_949299435.1 uncultured bacterium | reverse complement strand
TACCATATATTGTGCCGTCCTCTTTAATTTCATATTCGTCATATTTACCTAAGTATTTACCATTATTAGGATCTATCCACATTTTTATGTTGGTAGTCGGAATATCTAAAGCTCCACCTTTTAATGCAGTCTGCTCATACAAGTCCTGAGATACAGATTTAGTACCTTGCATAATTTCACCTTTATCATTTAGGATATATCCTTGGACAGTATTACCATTTTTAGCACGGTATACTCCTTCACCATCGAAAGTAAATTCACCAAGCCTTGTGTATATACTTTTACCGTCAGCGGTTTTCGTAAGGAAAAAGCCACTACCTTCCAAAAACAAATTATCATTAGAAGTACCTGGGGTAGATTTACCTTGACCAGTTTTTTTATCATAGTCATCAGCTATTGCACCGCCTAGAAAAGTCTTAAAATTGACCTGCTGTTCTCTGAAACCCGGAGTATAAATATTTGTCATGTTATGAGCTATTACATCCATCCAGTTTTGAGTAGATTTTTGTGTATTTAAGGCTGTAACGTATGAATCATTCATTATCATTCTCCTTGTTGTTACGTTTTTCCTCCTGTTGATTTTGACGGTTATGTTTAGAATATGTTAACTCGTTATATGGTAAGTTCTGTTCGTCAAATCTTTGCTTTAAATATGAAATATTATTTTTCAAATATGCTTCTACAGCTTTATCTCCCGGAATAAAATTAGCATTAATATTTCCATCTCTATCAACTCGCATAACTACAGAAACATCTTTATCAAAATCAATTCTAAATGCCTTATTTGTCTTCATTGAATCAGATAGAGCCTCCATCAAAGTTGCAGAAACCTTTGCTGTTTTTTGCACATTTTGAACATTTGCAGTATTTAAATTCTTTTGGAATTCACCTGCGATACTTTGCATTGACATATCAGTTTTATTGACCAAATTAACAAAAAACATAGCATCGTTATCCGACATGGAAATTCTGCTGTAATCTATCGCAGCTGAAGATGTATAGATATCTTGATTAATTCCAGTTGTAAACTTTTGATTTTGCAACTGAGATATGTCAGTTATTCTACCGTTAAGTTTTAATATTGAATTTATTTCGTCAGACAATTCTGCTGATGCTTGATTTTGATTTGGATTCTGTTGATTATTGTTTTGAGAATTCCCCTGTTGCTGATTTTGTTGTTTTTCATCATTTTTTACAGAATTATCCTGTTTATTTTCAGAATTTTGAGGCTTTTCATCAGATTTAGTATCAACAGTTTTATCATCATCAATTGTGGTGTCCTCTTTTGCATCAGAAGTATTATTTGTTGATTTTGAATCAGAAGTGTTGTCAGCTTTGTTATTTGAAGAAAGACTACTTAATTGAGATTGAAAAGAATTACCAGCACTTCCCAATTTACTTGTTTGTGCTGACATTAAATTATTTTTCAATTCACTGCTTGATGAAATTGTTGATGTATCAATATTCATTATTCCTCCAGCTCCTTCAGCTGTTTTAACAGTTCTAACTCTTCCTCTTCTTTTCGCTCATTTGACTGTCGAAAATATCTTTGCACACCTAATTCAGAATAGCTTTTCAACTCTGCCTTTTTTTCTTCTTCGAGGTATGCTTCTTTGTTTTTTTCTTTGTGTTTTTCTAGAACCTTTACAGCTTGCTCCAACTTTACAAGTTTTTCCTTCTCTATATCAAGTATTCGTTGAGCCTCAGCTCGTATCTGTTCCAGTTGCTCTGCCTTTTCCCAAAGATGTATAAGATATTTGTCATATATATCATACATCATTGGATCCGCTTTACGCATATTTATCTGAGTTTCTCGAATTTCTTCGTTATTTTTGCGTATATTCTCTTCTGCTATAAATACCGCCTGCTGGGCTTTCTGAACAACAAGGAGTTGTTCTTCTTTTTTTCGGATTCTAAAATCCAGTACTTTCTGCAGTCGATATCTAAAAGGCATTTTTTACACTTTCTTTATTTGATTATCACTTATTTTGAAAGTGCAGCATACATCTATTTGTATGATATTAATTTAATGATATTTTTGAATTAGTCAAGGATATGCACACCTGTGCCTGTACCGGTTCTTGAATTGTGATACATATAGCCGTAATTATCCATATACATTTGAGAATCACCGCTATCTTCCATACCAAAATTGAATGAATCATAAGGTGCTATTTGAGGGGTATATCCTGTCGGATAGCCTCCGTTAAATAAACTTCCCAAAGAGCTGAGTGCTCCTCGCCAGCCGGTTGTGTTTTGCATTTGTGGCATATAACCTCCGTAACATGTTCCATAAGGTGCCTCTACGGGTGCTCTAAATTGTTTACCCGCTACTATATCATTTAATTTTTCTACCCGATTATCTATATTTCCCTGTTGTATTGCTCCTAATACATTTTCCTCAAGTCTTGATACCCTTTCTATGTCGGAATCATTATCATATGTCCTTTTGAAAACCTTTTTTTCCAGTTTACTTAAATCTTTTTGTGAAACTTGTTTCATTTCAGAATTATAGTTTACAAAAAGATTGTCAATGCGTTCTTCCTGACTCATTGTTGGAAATGTTTTGTTAAAAAAGGATTTTTCTAATCTGTTCAATCTTAAATTCATTTCTTGATGTTCAAAAGATTTTCCGTAAACATTTTTCTCCACCAAAGAAACTCTAGGATCTGCCTTTTCTTGAGTATATGCAACATTAACTATACCTGAATCATTTTGACTTCTAAATCGAAAACGACTAAAAAGTCCTGGACTATAGTAATTATTATAATATGGTCTGTTATAATTTCTGAAACTGAAAATACCGTTATTTCGCGGATAATAGTTATACCTAGAGTTGTAATATCGATTATTATTATAATAATTTCTGTTATAATTACCATAATAATATCTGTTGTTATTATACATTCTATTTCTTACAAACGGACTTGTAGAAGTCGTATAAGGAATAGGGCGGTAAGTTCTTATTGTTCTAGTCGCAGCATGTGCATCAATCCCCAAAATCAATAATGCCAATAATAAAACTATTTTTTTCATGATTTTCTCCTGTCGCTCTATCATTAATAAAGCTAAAACAGAAGTAAAAAATAGACATTACCAAATCGGTCTATCATAATAATAGCCTACTGTTGGATACTACTGGAATTATTATCATTAGATTGGCACTCAATCTGAGAAGTATTATTTTTAGGTTCAAGAACTGTTAAAATAGTAACAGGAATTATGCCACCTATACAACCAAATACAAAACCCAATATCGGCGATATAATTATTAAAAAAAGAGCTAAAGGATTTAATCCTAAAGATTTCTTCACCGCCAAAAGTACAGATAAAATAAGACAATAGAACATAGCAACTCTTGAGCCGTAAAAATATCCGAGCTTTGCACCTTCTTCAAAGGTTGTTGCATCGGGATAAAACACTGCAACTATCACTGCAGAGATTACTCCTGACACTAACGCTCCGATTATTACAAATATAAAATAAAACAATAAAGCATATTTTATATTCTTTTTTTTACTCAAATTAAATATTTTATCCATACACCTCAATATTAAAGAATTTCTTGCAATATTCCTGTTGAATTAAACTTTTTAGGTGAATGAACGTTTATATACCCCTTTAAAAGCTCAAAACAAACACTACATAATTTTTCAGTAGCTTTGGATTCTAACTCACTTTTGCAATCAAAAGGTGTTTTTTCCAGTTCTTTCAGGAAATCTCTCAATTTATAATGCATAATAACCGAAATTCCATAGGATTGATTGCACTCTTTACAAATTACACCACCTAAAGATGAGGAAAAATACATATTATCTTGATTCAGACTGCAACCACATTTCAAACATTTATTAAGTTCTATTCCAAAACCTGAAAGGGACATCATTTTCAATTGGAATTTTATTACTGCAAGTAATATTTCCAACTTATCTGAAGCTAATGCAATTGAATCTAATGCTTTATAAAGCATATCAAAAATTTCACTGGAGCAAGGGTCATCTTCAACTCCAAAATTCGCAACAACCTCACTAATATAAAATGAATAAAATATTTTATCCATGTTCTGACGGATTTTATTAAACGTATTCAGAGCCTCAGCTTGACAAATTGTATCAAGATTTTTACCTTTATAAAGCATCAACTTATTTGCCACAAGCAAATCCATACGGGCACCGAGCTTACTTTTAGGCTTTTTAACCCCTTTAGCAACCCCTTTTATCAGCCCCTTATCTCGTGAATACATCACTATAATTTTATCTGATTCGCTCAAATTATACGCTCTCAGATTTATTGCGTCTGTGACAAAATTGTTCATGAAAAAGCACTAACCTCTGTCTTTTCCTGAAGATGTTCCTTGATATACTCCTCTGAACATTTGTTTTAATTCGTTTTTATCATCAGAATATTCTAAAGCTACTTCTTCTGTTACCAAACCTTCAGAATACAAGTTATATAAAGACATATTCATAGTTATCATGTTATTGAAAGATCCTTTACGAACTAAGTCATATACATCTTCTAACTTATCTTTTTCAATAAAATCTTTAACTGTAGGAGTTACAACAAGCAGTTCTACAGCAGGACGTCTGCCCATTGAATCTCTTAGTGGGATTAGCCTTTGTGATACTGTACCACGCAAAATTTGAGCAATTTGCTCTCTTATATGAAGCCTATCAGCCGGATCAAACATATTAACAATTCGGTTAACAGTCTGTACAGCATCATTCGTGTGAATTGTTGCAAAAACCAAATGCCCTGTTTCTGCTGCTTTCAATGCACTTACGACTGTTTCTCTATCCCTTATCTCACCAATAAATATAACATCTGGATCCTGACGAAGTGCATATTTTACACCATCTGGGAATGATGCAGTGTCCACACTTATTTGTCTTTGAGAAATTATCGCCTTTCTGTTATTAAAAATAAACTCAACAGGATCTTCAATTGTTATAATATGTTTTGGATAATTTATATTGATATAGTCAATTAATGAGGCAATTGTGGTTGATTTTCCACTACCGGTAGGTCCTGTAATAAGGACTAGCCCGTTATTTAATGTTGAAAACTGCTCAATAGCTTTTGGTAAATTTAATTCTGCAACTGACTTTATATCATATGGAATTGTTCTTATAACCAAAGAATATCGGCCTAATTGCTTGCTTAAATTAACACGAAAACGTGCACAGCCGACAATTTCGTAAGCAAAATCCAAATCATATATCGCTTCTAGTTTCGCTGCATTAATATTTGATGGAAGCAAAGCCCCATATGCCTCATCTATATCAGTTTCTGTTAATATCGGCATGTTAATTTTTATAATTTTACCATCTTTTCTGATTGCCGGATATTCATTTACTGATAAATGTATATCTGAAGCTCCTATTGCTACTGCTCTTTCCAAAAATGCTATTACATCAAAACTACTATCACCCATAATTCCTCTCAATTCTTACTACATAGGATTATATCATTTTTGTTAGTATATGGCAATAGTTTTATAAAAAATACAACTATTTATAGGATTTGTTACAAGGTTGTAACAAATTAATAACTTTTGGCAATTTCCAAATTAAAAAATACTTTATATAAATGTAAGGGAAATCAAAAATTATAATCAATGAGTAAAACAATTAAAAGATGTATATAATAGGAAGAATTTAAAGAAAAAGTTTTTTATACTCTCTCTCTTAATATCCTCGTGTTTATTTAATGTTGCCTACTTTCAGGCAACTTTTTTTTTGCTTATTATACCACAAATACTCATAAGAAAGAGTCTAAGATGTTTCTTTTATTTATCTTTAGTAGATTTTAGTGCTAAATTGACAAAAGGCTTTCCATAAATATAATTTATTAGTAGAGTAGCTGGAATGAAGATTTAGAATGTATTATAATAAATTAACTAAAAAAGTCCGATTTAACATTTTTGGTATTGATATTAAATTTCAACTTCCTAAAAAAATAAAAGACAAAAACGAGAGATTCGAAAATTTAATATATGAACTTGCTGATCCTAGAACTCTTGCTCATATAAAGCTGCCTAAAGTACTAAATTTAAACGAGAGTCTGGATTTGCTTATGTCAGCTAAAAATTCTTTTGCCCGCTTCGGAGACGGAGAATTTAAAATTATGATGGGTGAAAGTATAAATTTTCAAAAGTACGATAAATCTTTGGCTGAAAAATTAAAACAAATTATTAAAAACAAAACCGAAGGGATTTTAATAGGTATACCCGATACATTCGGATACTGTCAAAGTGATTATTTTAGAAAAATTTTAGCACATTTTAGATCTGAATTATACAAATACATAACTTTTGATACAACATATATTGATGCATGCATTACAAGACAATTTAGATTTCAAAGTAAAACACAGGGAGAAAATTTCTATAATAAATTCAAAAGTCTTTGGAATGAAAAAGATATAGTAATAATTGAAGGTAAAGGAACTCATCTTGGAATTGGTAATGATTTGTTTGCGAACGCAAAATCAATAAATAGAATTATATGCCCAAACAAAAACGCATATTCAAAATATAATGAAATTTTATCTATATCACTAAAGCAATCTAAAGATAAGTTGTTTTTATTAGCTCTTGGACCAACAGCTACGGTATTAGCGTATGACTTAGCTCAAAAAGGCTACAGAGCAATTGATATAGGTCATTTGGATATTATGTATGAAATGTTTTTAAAAAATGCACAAAAATTAATCCCGCTGGAAAATAAAATAGTATTTAACAGTGAAAGATCCAGTAAAAAATTTGACTACTGTAAAGATAAAAAATACTACAACGAAACAATTGTCGATTTATCATAAAACTGGCGGCGGCAACGGGATTCGAACCCGTGTCAACAGAATGAGAATCTGCTATCCTAACCCCTAGACGATACCGCTATCAGTTGACAAATATATTGTAAATCAACAATTTTAAAATGCAATATAAAAGTTATACAGCCTGAGGTATTTCTTTTAGGCTTTCTAAATATTTAACTGCATAAACAGCACCTACAGCACCATCTGAAGCTGCTGTGATAACTTGTCTTAGGGGCGTTTTTCTGACATCACCGACGGCATATACCCCCTCAACTGACGTTTTCATAGTTTCATCGGTTATTATAAACCCGCCTGCATCTTGAGCTACCTGTCCTGCAATTCCTTCTATATTAGGCACCATGCCAATGTAAGGGAATACACCATTAACTTGGAGATTTGAAATATCATGAGTTTTCACATTCTCCAAAACTGCCGTATGAACTAAATCCTCACCTTTAATTTCTTTTACTACAGAATCCCATATAAATTCAATTTTTTCATTTTTAAAAGCACGTTCTTGGACAATTTTATCTGCACGTAACTCGTTTCTGCGATGAATTACATATACTTTATCAGCGAATTTTGTAAGATACATCGCTTCTTCAACTGCAGCATTTCCACCGCCGACAACTGCTACGACTTTGTTTTTGTAAAAAGCACCGTCACATACAGCACAATAACTTACACCTCGACCGACAAATGCAGCTTCTCCGGGTACTCCTAATTTCATAGGCTGTGCTCCGCAAGCTATTATTACAGTCTTAGCTCTGAATTCCGCTTCTTTAGTAAGTATTATTTTAGGAGTTGCTTTCAAATCCAATTTTTCAATTTCCTGCATTGGAAATTTTTGAACTCCAAATTTATCGGCATGTTCTTCGAATTTTTCCATCAAATCGAACCCGCCGATAATCGGAAATCCTGGATAGTTTTCCAACTCCAAATAATTGGAAGGCTGTCCGCCTAACATAGATACATCAATTATCGCCGTAGACACCGCCCCGCGACTTGCATAGATTCCTGCACTTAATCCTGCAGGGCCTCCACCTAAAATTACCGTATCAAATTCATAAATCTGCATATCCTTTATCCTCATTTATCTAATACACTCATTCCTGAAATTTTTTCACCGACTAATACATAGACGGCATTTTGAACTTTTATAACTTTATTATCAGCATTGGAAACGGTCTTCAGAGTCAGATAATTTCTGCCGGTAAATTTATTTCCATCAAGTTTTATTTCCACAGTATCCGTTAATTTTTTATTGTCTGATACTCCTTCTTTTGTAAATTTTACAACATTATCTTTTACAAACTCAACCGACAAATCAGCTGATGCTCCGGTAAATGGATTACTTAAATTCATGACGTCATTATTCCTAGACAGGTTCCATATATCTACAGACTTATTTCTAAAGATCTCGGGACTGTCAGTTTTTTCCAACACCGCAGCCACTCGCCATGTTCCGAGCAAACCTTTAGGGACATTCTCCACTAATGAAATTCCTGTTTTTAAGAC
>CASGAK010000153.1 GCA_949299435.1 uncultured bacterium | reverse complement strand
AATAAATTTGCAAGATGACGGCAGCGTAATAGTAACCTTTAAAGCAAGTGGTGATAAACATATTATGTGGAACCTTTTTAAATGGGGAAATGCTGTTGAAATTCTTGCTCCTAAGTCATTGCATCAAAAGTATCAGGAAACATTAAAAAGTCTAATTAAAGAATAAAAAAGGAATTTTATAAAATGACAATAACACCAAACTCAAAGCAACAGGAATGTATTGATAATATTGACGGCAAATATCTTGTACTCGCAGGACCCGGTACAGGTAAGACTTTCACAATGATTCAAAGAATTAAAAATATGATTGAAAAAGGTATTAATCCTGGAAAGATTTTGTGTCTTACTTTTTCTGATGCCGCAACCAACGAGGTTAAAACAAGGCTTGAAAAAGAATTGGGCAGATCAGATGTCGGTGTTAATGTCTATACTTATCACGGATTTTGTAATGAAATCATTCTAGAAAATGCCATAGATTTTGATTTGTCCGACAATATTAAGGTAATTACTCCAGCTGTTTCGATTTCCCTTTTAAAAGAATGTATAGATGAAATTGATTCTACAATCTATAGGACAAAAAGAAATGATCCTTATTATTTTTTAGGAGAAATAAGCAAAAATGTCGAACAAATAAAATTTCACAGATTAACTAAAGAAAAATTTTTCCACAATATAGAAACAAATCCTGATTGGGAACCAAAACTTTTTGCATTGAAAAAGAGACTTGCTGAATTAAACGAAAATAACAAAAAAGTTCCTAAAAAATTATTAACAGATATTGAAGATATTGAAAAGAAAATCGCAAAAATTAAAGAAGTCTGGAAATTTTATGAGCTTTATCAATCAAAAATGGAAGAACAAAGATATTTTGATTTTAGCGATATGATAAATCTTGTTTTGAAAAAATTTGAAACTGATTCTGCTTTCTTATCAAAAATTGCAAATAAATATGAATACATTTTGGTTGATGAATACCAGGATACAAACAAAAATCAAAATGAGATAGTTTTTCATCTAACTAAAGCTCTTGAGAGTGAAAATGTATTTGTAGTTGGAGATGATGATCAAATTGTATACACATTCCAAGGTGCAAGAATTGATACTATCGAAAGATTTTTAAAAGAATTTCCGGATACAAAAGTAATTTGTCTAAAAGAGAATATGCGATCTACCCAAAATATTCTTGATACAGCAAGAAAAGTCGCTGAACAAGATGATAAAAGACTGGAAATAAATCCAGAATTTGCAAAATATAATATTGACAAACATTTAGTTTCTAAAAATACAAAATTACCATTCAAAGATAGAAAAGTGAGGTTTTATCATTATGCGGATATTCTGCAAGAATATCAGGAAATTGTGAATGAAATAGAAACTCTTATAAAATCAGATGAATGCCCAACAGATGACAGTGGGAATAAAAAATTATCGGAAATTGCTATTCTTACAAAAGACAACAATTCTCTTGCGACATTTGCAGAAATGCTGAAAGAAAGGAATATTCCAGCAGAATTGAAGGAGGGGAAAAGCATATTTCAAATAATGTCTTCAAATGTTCTGTATTATTATATGCAATTACTTATAAATCCTGAACTGCATTCTGATAAATTTTTCAGATTAGCATTATCCCAACCTTTTAATATTCACCCAAAGGATTTTGAAACTATTTATAATCAAAAATCTCATTACAAATCTTTTGTAGAAATGATAAATTCTATTGATAAAAAAGAGCTTATAGAACCTGAAAAAATAGAAAATTTTATTAATATTTTTAATCATTTATTGTCTTACAAAACCAATGAAACCCTAAAAAATGTGATTCTAGAAATTGGCTGTAAAAGCGGAATATTTGATTATTATATAAATTCTGAGGTAAATCGAATTGAAAATATCTCAGGATTAAAAAAGATTATCGATGAAGCTGTTGATTTTTCAAGTATACAAAAGAAAATAAGTTTAGAAGAATTTGTAGAATATCTGACAATGTGTTTGACTGATGAAATTCCAATAAAAGTTGAAAAAGCACCTGTTACTATGAATGCGGTACAATTATCCACATACCATTCTGCAAAAGGTCGCGAATTCGAATATGTATATATGCCGACATTAAAAAACAAAGATTGGGAAAGCAATACAAAATCCATAAAACCTAAGATCCCGCTGGATATTTCAGAATACAAAACCGAAGCTGAGTTAAAGGAATTAAAAATATCTGACTGTATAAAACTGCTTTATGTTGGAATGACAAGAGCTAAACATACATTAAGGCTTTCTTATCCAAAAAGTATCAAAGGTTCCGCTCAAACCCCAACAAAATTTATAAGCAGTATTGAAGATATCTTTGAAAAAGAACCCGAGCCTTTTATATTTGATAGCGAGTCCTACTGGGCAGAAAAAATGAAGCTACTTTTGAAAAAAGATTACGATTATGAAAAGGATTTTTGCTCAATGGTAGATAAAAAACTTGAAGGAAAATCTTTTTCTCCAAGTTCAATAAACACTTATTTAAAATGTCCTCGTCAGTATTTTTATAATTATATTCTAGATTTAAAACCAAAAGACGGAAATCCTGATGCTTTGAGTTATGGTAGTGCTGTCCATTCAGCATGTGAGTTTGCTGTAAGATTTGCTAAACAAAATGGAGAATATCCAACAAAAGAAGAGTTTATAAATGAATTTAAAAATGCATTAGATAAATTGCCTATGTCAAGTTATAAACAAAGAGAAATTCATATTGAACGTGGAGAAAAGGCTCTTAGTGAATATTATATTCAGATGTGCAATACTCCAATTTCAATGCTTTATGAAGTTGAAAAACCTATAAGTTTTGAGCTTGATGGAATAAAATTTTATGGGATAATAGATCGAATTGATAAAAATTCTGATGGAACTTACACTATTTATGACTATAAAACAGGTAGTGCAAAAGATTCAAAAATTATTTGCCCAGCTGGAGAGCACGAAGATTATTACAATCAAATGGGGTTATTTAAATATTACTTTGAAAAATCTACAGGTAATACTGTAAAAGAAAAAATATTTATTTTCCCTGAAGAATTTACAGACAATTTTACTTTGAATTTAACTCAAGACGACTGCAAAGCTATGGATGAAAAATTTAAAGAAGCAATTTCAAACATAAAAAATTATAAATTTAATCCGACTCCAAGTGAAAACACATGTAAATATTGCCCTTATAAAGATTTTTGCTAATTTTAATAAATTTAAATAATTTTTAATTATTTGTCCAAATCTGACATAGCAATAAAGTAATATTTAAACAAAGGAGGACAAATGGTTAAAAATATTATTATAATAGGCATCGGATATGCTGGGTGCAAAATTGTTTCTGAATTAAATGTAAAATACAAAAAATTATTTATAGATACCGATAAAGATGTAATAGAAAAATATAACGGTCTTAGAATTGGTGAAAAAATTTGTGGTGAATTTTCCGCCTCAGGAAATATAAATCTTGCAGAATTGTTCGTAAGAGAAAGTAAAGATAATTTATTATCCGCAATAGAAAATTATAACGAAATAATCCTCATAGCACCACTAGGCGGTGGAACCTCCTGCGGAGTTACAAAAAAAATTACTGAACTGATTTTAGATAATAATAAATCGGTTAAAGTTTTCACAAGTATGCCATATGATTTTGAAGGGAAGTCTATTTTTCAACCACAGTCAAAATCTAATGTTATTATGTTTGTAACTAAACGATTATCATCACTACCTTATCTTCCGAGAGAGAAGAATGGTAAATGGGGGATTGTTCCATTTCTAGCAGAAGAAAATAAAACAGTAATTCCTTTTGAATATGACTATTGTGACAACTTTTATGAATACGAGCTTGCTAAAGTCAAAAAAAATAGGAAATATGGGTTTATAAATCCTAAAAATGAAATTGTTATTCCTATCGAGTATGATAGGGTTGGTGTATTTGGTTTTAAATATGGCGTATGTCTTGTTGAAAAAGATGGGTGCTGTGGATTTATTGATAAAGATAACAATTTTGTAATACCGTTAATGTACGGAACTTCAAGTAATGAATTTATAGAGGGAATAGCTTGTGTTGAAGTAAATAGGGAAGCTGAAACTTATTACAAATATATCAGTACTAATGGAGATGATGCTTTTTAATGATAATATTTGTGTCTTTAGGCTTGATTAAAAATAAAAATTCCATGTTAATTAAAATTTCAGGGAATTTTATTTAAAATATTGAATTTTTAGGTTTTAAAATAGTTTGTTATTGAACTTTTTGAGAATAATCCCTGTTCAAATAAAAACAGGGATTTTTATCGATTTTAATTAGTATAATTTTTGTTCTATAATAACCGTAATGAAAAAGATTT
>CASGAK010000152.1 GCA_949299435.1 uncultured bacterium | reverse complement strand
TCGGCTGTCGGCTTTGGCTCGGCTGCTTTTTTAGAAACTATTTTATTACCTTTATTTGCCCCGCCTTTTATTGCTAAAAATGCAGGCAAAGCTGCTGTTAATTCTACAGCTCCGTCC
The DNA here is from genome assembly GCA_949299435.1 of uncultured bacterium. GTDB lineage: Bacteria > Cyanobacteriota > Vampirovibrionia > Gastranaerophilales > Gastranaerophilaceae > Scatenecus. The sequence goes on along the minus strand of CASGAK010000152.1, from coordinate 5,013 downwards.
AGGGCTTGTGACATATTCTGTTTTGCATCTTGTTCGGTCTTTGAGTCATAATATTTTTTAGCACCCTCAATTATATTTTTTCCGCCGTTACATACCATATAACCTGCAAGTCCAAAACCGGCGAATTTTGCGACTCCTGCAATAGCTCCAACAACTGCAGCACTTGCACCCATAGTTGCTGCTACTGGTGCTGCTAATGCTAAACCGGCTACAAGACCTACCGTTGTCGCTGTTCTTTTTATGCTAAAACCGTTTTCATCACAGAACATGCTTTTTATAAAGTTTTTGGTGCTGTCTAATCCGATTTTACCAATTTCATTCCAGGATAATTCATATCGACCTTTAGATTCTGTTTTAGATATATCTGTATCTGAAGATGGTAAAGCTGTATCAGTGTTCTCAGCCTTAATCGTATCATTATTAAGAGGAGGTATTGTATTATCTTTCTCCTGTTCATCACTAACTTTTTTATCATTTACATCTTCAGAAGCATTTTCATCATTCTTAAATTTTACCCCTAAAGCTGCATAGATAAGTTTCATTTCAGCAGGAGTAAATTCTATTTTTTGTCCGGGCTGCACTATAAAACTGGTCTTCCAACCTGATTTTGACTTATCCCGTCCTCCTGTAAAAATAGGAGTTTGATGATTTGCAAGACGCTTATCCTGAATTTTAATTATTTCATTCATCGCAGCATCTTCTTCCTTAGGTGTAAGTTTTCCATCTGTTAATACAGAATTCGGGTTAGTCTTTACCAAATCCCTTAGAGCATGTATAATTCCTTTCCCCTTTTTAATTTCCAACACAGTTACATTTCCGTTTACAGATAAATCTGACATAATAATTCACCCTAATTTTCCCGCGTATATTATTAATAAAAAAAAATGTTTTGAATAATTGACCAATTTAAAGAATTTTAATTACTTTACATTTACATTTATTTACATATTTATGCTAAAATTAAATTAACTGGAGGATATTATAATGTGCGATGTAATTACAATCGGAAGTGCAACAATGGACGTATTTGTAGAAAGTGATGATGCAAATATCGTATCAGTATATACGAAAAATAAAAAATCTGAATTTATGAGCTACCCTTATGGTGCTAAAGTTGAAATTTCGGATTTTACATCTCAAGTGGGGGGTGGTGGAGTTAACACAGCTGTTAACTTCGCTAATTTAGGTTTCAAGACCAGTGCTATTTTCAAAATTGGTGATGACATTTATTCTGATGGAGTGCTGGAATCGTTTAAAGATAAAGATATTGACCTTTCTAATATTGTACAAGACCCTAAATTAAGTACCGGTTTTTCAATTATTCTTGTAAGTTTTCAAGGTGACAGAACTGTTCTAGCTCATAGAGGAGCTAATGCTCAAATTAAAAAATCAGACATCAACTTTGATGCCATAAAAAACTCTAAACTACTATATATTGCACCAATGAACGGTGATAGCACAAAAGTATTAGATGATATAGCAACTTTTGCCAATGAGAATAATGTATTTGTATGCTTTAATGCAGGTTCGACAAGCATTAAGAAGGGATTTAATTACCTCAAAAAAATCCTTGCAAATGCAACGATTGTCGTAATGAACAAAGAGGAAGCGGCTCTTGCGACTCAAATTCAAGTACGTCCTGATACAAGAGATGAGAAATTCTCAGAGGAACCAATACACCCTGATGTTAAAGAAATGCTTAAAAAATTAAAAGTAAGAGATTATCAAGTTATTGTAATTACTGACGGTAAATATGGAGCTTACGCTTATGATGGCAAAAACTTCTATTTATGTCCTGTATTTGACGGCCCTGTTGTATCAACATTAGGTGCTGGTGACGCTTTTGCGTCCACTTTCTGTGCCGCACTTGGCAGAACAAATAAAGATATCGGAAAATCTTTAATGTATGCTTCTATTAATTCAGCAGGTGTAGTCTCTGCTTTCGGTGCAACTCAAGGACTTTTAACTTTCGATCAGATTGAAAAAAAATTAAAAGAAAATCCAAAATATACATACAAAATTGTTTAATTTATTAAAATTAATAAAGTATTATATACTAAAACATTTTTGTAGTATAATATAGAAAAGACAAATAGGAGAGAAATACAAATGGGATATAAGATTTTAGCTAAAAAAGAAATTTGTCCAAACCAATACGAAATAAAAATTGATGCACCGTTCGTTGTAAGAAATGCACAAGCAGGTCAGTTCATCATATTCAGAGCTGAAGAAAACGGGGAAAGAGTACCACTTACAATTGCTGACGTTGATAAAGAAAAAGGTGAATTAACACTTGTATTTATGGCTGTTGGTTATTCTACAAAGAAATTGGCAGAACTAAACGTAGGAGATGAAATTCCTGATATTGTAGGACCGCTTGGCAAACCGACACATATTAAAAAATACGGAACTGTTGTATGTCTTGCAGGCGGATATGGTGCTGCACCTTGTTATTTAATAGCAAAAGCCTTTAAAGAAGCTGGCAATAAAGTATATATGATTATGGGTGCAAGAAATAAAGATTTAATCTTTTGGTCTGATAAAATGAAAGATGCATGTACTGAATTATTTATAACCACAGATGACGGTACAATGGGTGAAAAAGGATTCGTCACTCAGGTATTGGAAAGAATTATGAATCGTGAAAAAGTGGATTATGCAATCGCCGTAGGACCTATGCCTATGATGAGAGCAGTTGCAGAGATGACTCGTGACAAAGGAATATATACCGAAGCCAGTATGAATCCGATTATGGTAGACGGAACGGGCATGTGTGGAGCTTGCAGAGTTACAGTGGGCGGAGAAGTTAAATTTGCCTGCGTTGACGGACCTGACTTTGATGCTCATAAAATTGACTTTGATGAAGTTATTAACAGAACTAAAATTTATAAAGATCAAGAGAAAAAACGTGATCAAAATTGTAATCTACTAAAACAAGCTTCGCTTTAAAAATTAAGTAAGAGGAGAAAATAATGGCTGAAAAAAAAGATATTCCGTTTTGTCCGATATTAAGTATTGGAACAGGTATTGATATGGTATGTACACAAGATCGTTGCAGCTGGTACATACCAAGTGTAAAAAAATGTTCTATGTACATAATGGCATACAATGCTCTACTTTCAGCGAACTCACGACAAGCTGCAAATAAGAAAAAATAACTTATGAAAATAGCGCTATGTATTAAACAAGTTCCAGACACCTCTGATATCAAGTGGACGGAACATAATACAATAAAAAGAGAAGGGGTTGAGAGCATCATTAACCCCTATGATGTATATGCAATAGAATCAGCACTACAAATAAAAAGAGTATGTACCGATGTCGAAGTCACAGTAATCACAATGGGACCTGCTCAAGCTGAAGATATGTTGAGGAAAGCAATTGCTTTAGGTATTGATAAAGGAGCATTAGTTACTGACAGAAAATTTGCAGGTGCTGATACATACGCTACAGGAAAGACTCTTGCTCAATCCATCAATACTATCGTTCCTGATTTTGATATTGTTATATGCGGGCAATTCGCAATAGACGGGGATACGGCTCAAACCGGTCCAAGTATTGCAAATCATCTTAATATACCTCAAATAACTTTCGTAAAAGAAGTCGTTGAATGCAATGATAAATATATAATTGTAAAACGCCAAGCAGATGATGGGATTGAGACATTAAAGGCTCCACTACCTGTACTTTTGTGTGTTTTGCAAGGGTATCAGGAACCAACGCGAGCTAAAATTAACGGATACATTACAGCTCAAAAAGCAGAAATTAAAACATACACCCTTGAGGATATCGGACTTACAGCAGAAGATGTAGGATTAAAAGGTTCTCCTACGTACGTAAGCAAAGCATTTCGACCTATTGTGACACATAATTGTGAAAAAATTCATGCCAATGACGGAACTATTGAATTAATTTGCAATAAAATAGAAGAATTTAAGGCAGGTAAGAATGAGTGAGCACAAAGGCATTTTACTATACGCTGAGGTAACTCGAGATAGATATATTCATACGGTATTTTTTGAACTTGCAAACAAAGCAGTCGAATTATCAAAAAAACTTGGTGGGTGCGAAGTATCTGCACTATTAATCACAGAGCCTAACCAATTGGAAAATTATCGTGACGGTTTCATAAATAGCGGAATCGATAAAGTTTATATCTTTGAAGATGAAAAATTCAGCCGCTATGACACTGAAATATATTCTCAACTTGCAATTAACTTAGTAAAAGAAATACAACCTGAAATAATGCTTATCGGAGCAACCAACCAAGGTAGAGATTTAGCCCCGAGGATATCCTCAGCACTGCATACGGGACTTACCGCTGACTGTACCGATTTGGACATTAACGAAAAACTTCAACTTGCAGCAACCCGCCCGACATTTGGCGGTCAATTGATGGCAACAATTTTATGTAAAAAAATGCCCCAAATGGCAACTGTAAGACCTAAAGTTTTCAAACCAATGGCTGAAAATGCTGTAAGGAACACCGAATTTATAAAAAAAACAATAGACACATCACAAATAGCTTCAAAAGTTGAACTGTTGGACTTTGTGAAAACTTTAGAAAACGAGCTGAACGAGCTGGACAGTGCTGAAATAATCATATCAGGCGGACGCGGGATAGGTACAAGTGAGGGATTTGAAATGCTAAATGAGCTTGCACGCTTACTCAACGGAACTGTAGGAGCAAGCAGAGTAGCCGTAGATATGGGAATTGCACCAAAAAGTATTCAAATCGGACAAACCGGAAAGACCGTACGTCCTAAAATTTATATTGCCTGCGGTATTTCAGGAGCTATCCAGCACATCGTCGGAATGAAAGACAGTGATAAAATTATTGCCATAAATACCGATGAAAACGCACCTATTTTTAATGTTGCAGATTTAGGAATTGTCGGTGATATAAATAAAATTCTGCCTGAGCTTATTGAATACCTGAAAAAAACTAAAAAATAATGCTTCCTATTAAGAAAAGAGCGACCGCAAATTTGCATAGCTTTTGACAAGCCCTAC
>CASGAK010000151.1 GCA_949299435.1 uncultured bacterium | reverse complement strand
TTTTGGAACTTTAAGAGAAATGATTAAAAAAGAGAATATAGAAAAAATTAAAAACCAATCAAAACAAAATAAAAATATGAAAAAAAAAATATTGATTTAAGGTTAATTAACAAACTTTTACCATTACATTAAAACTCAATCATTTCAAACATTTTATTTATCCTAATTCCGTGGTAAAATCCTTTTATGGACGTTTGCAGATGCTTTTTACCAGTTATTAATAATAATTCCAAAATATTAATTTTAGGCTCCATGCCAGGGGTAAAATCTCTTGAAAAACAACAATATTATGCCCACCCGCAAAACAGGTTTTGGAAATTAATGGGTATGATATGTGATTTTGATAATATTTCCGATTTAGAATATGACGATAAATTGAAAATTCTTCTTAATAACCGATTTGGTCTTTGGGACGTCATTCAGTATTGCGAAAGAAAAGGAAGTATGGATTCTGACATACAAAATGAGATACCAAATGACTTTTATAATTTACTTGAAAAATACAGCAATATTGAAGTTATTTGTTTTAATGGAACTAAGGCTTACTCTGCTTTTAAAAAATATTTTCCCGAGTTGTTATTAAAATATAAGTATTTCCAACTACCCTCAACAAGCCCTGCAAATGCCCGATTTAATCTCGATAAATTATATAAAATCTGGCTCACCGCACTCAGTTTACAATCAATTTAAAATAATTACCGGTATTAATTTTTTAGTCTAAAAAATATTTTATTGTAATTATATCTTTTTGACTAATTTTTGCATGTCCGCCTTTTATAAAATTCGTTAATGAACCTGTGGGAGGCAATATAGTAAGCAGCCATTTTACAGGAAAAACTAAAAGACTTAAATCCATACCATATTTTTCATACTCAGTTTGTAATTTATTAGATTCCACTCCAGGAATTTCAAAGTTTCCTATAATAATACTGGCTGGAATCCCATTCATTCCGTTTGCGATAATAGTTTCTACCCTTGCCGTACAAACTGTATCTTTTTTTATAATCGCAAAATCATCTTTTATTACATCTTCAGCTACTTTGAATTTCAAAATTTGCCCCTCATAAAGATCTCGCTCTGATTTCACAGGTTCTATTATCGCAAGTTTTATAAAAGAAAAATTTGTACTTTGATAATCATATTTATCATTTATCGCAGGCTTTTCCAAATTCTTATCGGATAAAAATTCCTCGACTATAAAATCTTCTTCATAACAACTCGCTGGAAGAGTAAATATTAATAAAGCAAATATTACCGTCCAAAATTTATTCATATTTTATCCTGTCTTTTGAATTTGTTTTTATTTTTTCTTCTAATTTTTTTCTGTTATTCTGAGAAGTTAACAGAAAATTCTGATAACTTTCTGTATACAAATAGGGATTTTCTTTCAAGTAGTAAGGATATTTTGTATAAATATATTCATAAATTATTGCAAGTCTTTTAGAAGTTAAATTGTGAAAAGCGATTGTATCCTGCTTTTTTTGAGGTGATGTTTTTTGGATATAAGTTATCAAAGCAATGGGATTATATCCTGCAACCACCATATAATCTACAGCTCTTTTATCTGCAACTAACTCAAATTTTTTAGGAGCTGCTTTTATTTGAAGGCTTCGCAAAAATCCATTTGCTAATCCGTCATATCCTCTCACAGCTATTGCTATTTCTCTTGAAAGAAATGCTGCTAATTCATCATCATTTTCTATATTTTTATATGGATTATCATACAGTATAATTTCTCTGTTCAATAATGTATTGTCATTTTCTAACAAAGATTTTTTTTCTTTTTCATTATAGACAAATATTACTCGTTTTTGAATTTTATTAGCATTCAAAATTTTCATACCGCAATTATTTATTCTACTCTGAATATTCTGTTGCTCATTCAAAATCTCATCATTTGCTGATGCACAATTAATAAATATACTTAATGTCAATAATAGTAAATATATTTTATTAATCTTTTTCACTTTTCCTATTCCCTTAATATTTTATTTCATTTTTATTATACTATTATTTATTAATTTTTTACAAATATACTTTATTAAAATATTTATAATTATCTCTTGATAAATTAATGAAGTATTTAATTTTTAAAAACCTAACACCTATTGTTGAATTTATTTGAAGATTAGAAATTATACTTGAAATGTTAAGTATATCTAAGGCTTAAACATTATGTAAATATTTATTAAGAATAATATATAAAAATAGCAAATACTTTTTTGTGTTGCTTTAGAATAAAAAAGAGGGTAATTATGAGAATTAATGTAATAGGTATGAATTTTCTGCACACAACTTGGAATAAACAAAATCAGGGTTCCAATATGCATAGAATTAACAAATATCCTTGTGATACTGTAAGTTTTACTTCCAAAACAGATTCAAGGAAAGAAGAAAATAATTTAGTAGATGCACTTGCAACTATAGGTTTTGTGGGAATACCACTAGTTTCTTCTATTATAATTGGTACAGAGCTTATGAAGCATAGTCCGAAAGGAAATGAAATATTCCTAAGTGACGGCTCATATTTGTGTAATGTAAATGATTTAAAATTGGAATCTGATAAAGTTATTGCAGATGCTGATGATGGAGTTTTAAAGGTTAAAGATTCACCGATTGATATTGATGCAAGCAAAGTTGACTATGCAGATCCGATGAGAGGTGTTTATAAAAACTTTGATGGAAGTGTGGATATTGATTTACTAAATCAAAAATACATTGATACAAAAAATGGTATTTATGTAGATGTACCACATGGAATATCTAAATTTGTAGAAAATGGCGAAATTAAAGAATTGCCTTTAATAAATTTTGAAGGGTCTTCCATGAGTGGTGCTAATCCCCCTCATACTCCTTATAAACTTCCGTCAGATACAATAAATGATGGGATTATTCCTGCAACTATTGACCGAATAAAAGAAACAGTTAATATGATTTTTGGCGTTAACTTGCCTACAGGTTATATGGTAGATGAAAACGGTCATAAAATCCCAATGCGTGAATGGTTAAAAGAGCATGATACTTTAAATCGTGATTTTAGAAATGGTGAAGATAATTCTTCTTTTGAAAATTACGTACAAGAACATAATATTCCAATTTCTATCAATGATAATGGCACTGTTTCATCAATAGACACTTCTGAAGATAATGATAATAATGATGGCGACCAAAATTATATAGAAGATAATTCTGATTGTGATAACTCTTATTTTGAAGATGAAGATTATGACTTTAACTAAGGACAAATAAATGAAAATTGTACCGATAAAAAATTATAACTTATTTAGTAATTATGATAAAAGTACAAATCAGTCTTTTAAAATATCGGTAACTAATTTTTCAAATATATCTTTTACGTCTGATAGTCAATATCTCAATTCACATAATCATTCTAAAGAAATTCGAGAATACCTTAAATCAGAACTCTCTCAAACATTCCTAATTGATAGAAATTTTGTTAATAAACATTATTTTGGAAATATAAATGATAAAAATAAATTTTCAAAATACGGATATTATGTCTTAGATTCCAAAAACAAATCAAACTTGAACGAAAGACAACTAAGTAGGAATTATGAGATATTCTACAATAAAAATTTAAAATCATTATATGATGTAGGAAGCGGAGTGAAAGAATATTCCGAAATCACTCTTAAAAATAATGTATTAATAGATTCTTGGTTCAAATACTTCAATATTTCTAATATTGATTCATTAAACAATAAAATCCGAGAAGAATATAATAAAGGAACTCTTGATAATTTAATCAGATATTCAATTAAGAATAATTTTGAACAAAATTGTCAAAAATTTCCTTTACACAATGTCATTATTAAAGATAGCGAATTTGCAGAAAATCCTCTATCTCAAAATAAAGAATCAATCCATAAAATATTTATTGTTATTAATGATTATATTAACAATTCATCTGTAAATGAATATTCTGAAATATATAAACTTCTCGATAATTTAGCAGAAGGACTATATGAAAATAATGATATTGAAATAAAAAATTCTTATAAAAAGATTTTAAATATCATTAAACCTTACTACACTAAAAATCATAAACAAGTTGAAAATAAAAATTTAGAAACAATTAAAAATTTTCAAAATAGTGCAAATTATCAAATTTTAAACAGAAATTATAATTTGGATTTATTATTTGGGACAAACACATTATCTATTGATGAAAAAATGTTTTTATTCAACAAAAAAGATAAAATTTACGGAATTGATTTATATAAATTTTTGATAGATAACCCAACAAATAATAAAACTCGAAAACAAATCATTAATAACTTAATGCTTTGTGAAAATGCCGATAAGGAGGCATTTAAACTTATGAAAAAAATATTTATTAATGATGTAAATTCCGGAAATACAGAAAATCTTAATTCTAACCTTTTAAATTCAGTACTAGAACAGATTCCAAATATAGATAATACAAACTTAATTACAAACGAAGATAAAATCAAATATTTACAAAAATTTCCTAATGAAGAACTAAATATTCTATTGGAAAATATAAAATCAAATTGGCTGGAAAAAAGAACAGAAGAAGCCTTTGAACTTGAAGCAGAAAAATATGATATTAATGCAAGATTTGACAAACTTGCAGAAGATATAACAGTAAAAATTGATGGAACAGAAATTAATTTATACAATACGATTAATAAATTAACGGAAGATTTATCAAAGCAAATGAATATTTCTGCAAATGCCTTAGGGAATTTAATTGTACAACATGACAAAAATATGACACGACAATTTGTAAATCAAAATCGTCAAATGGAAAAAATCACAGAAAAACTTTACTCAAACTCTCAAGAATCAAAAGAATTAGAAAAGAAAGTATCTTTAATACTTGATCAAATAGAACAAAAAAACTCTCAAAAGAAAAGAGAAGTTGATCAATGCCGTGCTACTCTAAGAAAAATGTCAGGTTTAGCCTCTTTAGGATTAGGTGCAAGCAGATTAATTTTCTCTCAGGGATTTGATTTTGGAGCAATCAGCAGCATTTTCTACGGTCTTAACATGCTTCTATAGGAGAAAAAATATAAATTCATTTCTAGATTTCAACTAAAAAAATAATGAAGGATTAAAGGAGATATGATGGCAATAACATTTACATCACAAGATTATTTAGCTAACCATGTAAAACAAGTACTTCGTGAAAATCAAGAAGGTTATGAGGCAAAAATCTTTCATAATTGTTCAAAAAAACTTGAAAATACATATATGCCTGATTTTAACAGGCAAATAATTCAAGCTAAAAATAATCTTTCCACAAAAGATAAAATAAATATTCTTTCCACATTAAAAGATGCATACTATAATGCGGGCAGAATTAAAGATTCTCAAATTCTAGAATCCCAAATAAAAAAATTAGACATCGAAGGATAAATATGAAAATATCAGCAATTTCAAACAATTTAACATTTACAAATAATATTGATGAGTTTAACCAAAACAGCTCAAAAGTGACTGCTTATACAAAAAATATATTGCAAAACAAAGAACCATTGTTTATAAAAAAAATATCAAATAACGTATATGACACATTCACTAAAACTACTAACGATAAAATAAAAAACATAGAAAAATTTTCTGTACCTTTTAATAAATCTAAAATTTTACAAGAGACAGCAAAATCAATGTATAATGCAGAAAAATATGAAGATGCCGGAATAATTTTAGGCACCTCTTTCAATATTTTATCTAAAGATTTAGGAGCTTGGGAAAACGATAAAAAGAATTTATTAAATGATGAAACTAATATTCAAATTCTCAAAGCTTTTTACAGTACATCAAATAATATAAAAGCTAAATATAATGTAATGAAAAGTATTAATGAATTGAATAATCCGCTTTTTTTACCAATTGCAGAAGCAGTATGTAATTGCGATGATGATATAATTACACCAAATGACAAAAAAACAATCTATCAAGCAAGAGAATTTTTAAATAAACATTATGACTTAAATATTCTTAAAGACTTTATAGATCAAGATAATGATTATAAAATCGGGGTATTAAAAGTTGTTTCTAAATGGGGAACCGCAAAAAATATAGATATGATTAAAAATTTAGAAAATGATAAAAATTTACAAATAGCAACTCTAGCCCAAAAAACAATAAAAAAATTAAGGAATATAGACAAATACTCTGATATTGATATTGAAATAAATTCACCTGATGTATTAAAAGTTAATCAAGATTTTCAATCCAGTCTTGATGAATATATAAATAAAAATTCTGGTCTAAAAGATTTAAAATATTCAGCATCAAGCAAAAATATATTATCCCTGCGTAAAGCAATTAAAATAGTGGAAGATAAAGACAAAAGAGATAATCTTAAAATTTTATTAGCAAATATAAGCGATAAAGATTACGATTTATCAGTACTGGAAAGAGCTATATTTCTTGAAGGAGAGAAGCGTCGAGAATTCATTGAAGCATATCTGAAAATGTATGTTAGAAGTAAAAGAAAGGAGAATATTTTATGAGGATTAGTCCGGTTGTATCATTTAATTACCAAAATAAAATGATAAATAAAAAAAATAACAAAAATAACCAACTTTCAAATAATAATATCAATTTTACTTCAGGTTGGAAAGTAGAAAAATTAAGAATTTTAGAACGCAGTGACAAAGAAATGAGAGAACTTGGAGAATATTTTCACAATTATAAAGACTCAGATTTAGAAGGTGTTGCAACACTAAGAAATCTTTTGGGATTTAAAAAAGAGGATTCAAGTCTAACTGCATATAACAAACTGAAAGAAGCCGTAAATAATGTTAGAAAAGATAAAAACAGTTGGCTTTCAAGAATATCCACCCTATCTATTGGAGAAGATAAAAATGCACAAAATATTGCAGACCAAAAATTATTTATGGTAAGTCAATTTTTTGATTCATTAAACGCTGAAAGAAAAGGAGCATCAGTTAAAATTCAAAATGGAATTTTAATTCATGGTACCTCTAGAGAAAAACAAAGTTTTTTAGATTGGGTAATTGAAACTTCTAAAATGAATTTCAATGAAATAAATTTCGACATATCACACCCAATAGAATCCCTAAAAACATTATTTCAATCTGCAGAAAATGCTAAACTTGCAAGAAAACTAAATGGTGAAAGGACTTTATTAAAAATAAATAATATTGATGATTTATTAACAGATTTTGATTCAATAGAAAATCGTCGTAATATTTCAAAATTTAAGAATTTTATGGAACGCTGTGCACAAGATTATGATACAACTGTAATAACTTCAACAGATAATATTTTAGATAATTTTGAGCCTGCAAGTATTGCACCACACAGATTTGACTTAAAAATTGAATTAAATGAACATTTGACCGAAGCTGAAAGAAATGAACTTACAGCATTAAGAAATAAAGTTAAAAATTTAGACGATAAAGCTAATAGAGCCAATAATGAGTTTTATGAATACGATGTATATGATAACTCAATAGATTACGAAGAGAGACCCTGGTGGGAAGACCCTGTTGAAGTATACTGGAGAATGGGTTAACAAAGAATTTTTACAGCGTCTTTAAATACATTTAAGGACGCTGTTCTTATAGACAAACTATTTCCTTGACTTTTTAATATATTTAATATTACCTCTTCACCTAATTTAGGATCTTCTTTTGCAGCCATCTCTAGTAGATTATTTAATGATGAAAAAGAATAACAGCGTGTTTTATCATCATTTATATATGACATAATTTTTGGAATAGAAACTGATGAATTAATTTTATGTATTTTTTGTTTTAAATACATAAAAATTGATTTTTCATCTGGATTAGGCAGTGGAACTCTTAATGGAGTTAATTCTTTAGACAAAATTTTATCAGATATATCCAATGGATTATTTGTACTTAAAAACATTGTGCATTTATATTTATCGGAACAATCTTTTACAAAATCTATAAACTTATTTTCGATAGGAGATTCTTTGTATAAGACAAAATCACTTTCATTTAAAACAATCATAGTTCTTTTACCGGTTTTATCAAAATTATCCTTTGATTTTTGTGCTAGTTTCAGAATTTCATCAAAAACATCTTCTTCATTCAAAGCATTTGTAGCATCTATTAAACTTACATTAGATAATGTTTGCTCCGCTAATGCTGTTGCAAAATATGTCTTTCCACAACCTGTGGGTCCAAAAAATAATATACTATTTGGAACTTCTACATTTTCTGCGACTTGAGATTTCAAGATTTTATCAATAGCAAATTCTTTATTCAATTTTGTTTTAATATCATCATGACCAATAATTTTATTAAAACCACAATCACTACTCAATAAACTCTGAGCTCTTAAAAATTCAGTAATTTTTTCACCTACATTAGCTTTTAAATTAACTCCATCATTTAAAAATTCATCTAAAATTTTATATCGCATTGAAAGCTGTTCTAAATCATTAGCAATTTTGGATTGTTCTTTAACTGCCTCAAATGTCGTAGATGTAAAATCAGTCTTTGTAAATCGATCATACACTTCATCAAAATCTTTATTTATTTCATCAAAATCTTTTTTTCCTTTTTGATAATCGATTCCTGTAAAAGCAACTTGTTTTAATTTATTGAAATTTTTTCCGTTTAGAAATGTGATTGGAGCTATATACATATTCCCCCTTTTTTATATTAATTGTATTTTATACTCAAATCTGTGTGGTGCAATACTTGCTGATTCAAAATTATCAAGGTCTTTTGTTGTATGAAATATTAATGTTGTTTTATAATCTTTTGCACAACGCTCTGCAAAATTTTTAAACCTTGAAATATTACGACGATTTTCTATTGTACTGAAATCTGTTAAGAGTTCATCTATATTATTCAGTTCCAATAATGTTCTTTTTCCAGTTTTTTCAAATTCGGCTTTTGCTTGTTTTGCAACTTCAAATAAAGATTTTAGACTGTCTATTACTGATTCTTTATTGAAGTTTATTTTTGAATAATTTAAATCTAAAGTATTTTTTAAAGAATTTATTGTAATATCAGCAATATCAGATTTACCTTGTAAAATTATCCCGTTATAAAAATCAGACTCCATAAATTTAGATGTTAAATTTTCAAAATCGGATTTTGTTATATGACTTAAATCATTTTTTTGTGAACGTTCTACAATTTCAGAAAGTAATTTTTCTGTAGGTACAAAATTTCGTCCAAATTTAAAATTGTAATTATCATTAAATGCTTTTGAAAAAATAGTTTCATCATTATATTCAATTATTGGCATTACGTTAAAATCTGTATTGGCTTTTTTTAATATATTTAAAATACCATCGCTAAAATGGTCTTCAAGATTTGTAATGTGGAGATAAGTTTTTTCTCCATATAAATTAAAATGTAAATTTTGCTTTTCCAATTCTTTTAGCAATCTCTCATACAAATTTTCATCTGAAGCACAATCAAAATTTGCTAATCTTGCTGTTTCATATTTATTAACCTCTTCAATAAATTGAGTTAAATATAATTCATTACTGTTTTTAGATAATATTACAGGTTTTTGAAACTCTCTTTTAAGAAACGATTTAAAAAATTCTGCATCTTCATTATCAGCTATAAACTTACTAGTGACTGATGTTGAAAAATTAACTCTTTTTATTTCTTCATCAAAATCAATATTCAAAAGATTTTTTATTAAATTATGTTGTCCATTAGTATCATCTTTAAATTTAAAACTTAGATCATTAACTTTTAAAGAATCAGCATCATTAGTTATATATATAATATTATTTTTCTGATTATTTTGTAAAATATTCTGCAAAACATCTTTATTTTGTGGGAATACTTTATCTACATCAGCCTTGAACTGTTTAAAATTTTCTATATAAATAAATCTTGGTTTTTTTTCAATTTGACTTTCTTTTAGAAGCATTTCAATAAATTCGCTCATATATGCAGAATCATACTTTCTTTTTGTAAATCCCCATTTCCATTCATTAGAAATTAATTGAGAAAATAAAGAAGTTGTTTTATTATCTATATTACTAAATCCTATAAATTGAGGATATGATATTTTTTTTGATTCTTTATTAAGAGTAAAGACTTTTCTGAATATATCAAAGTCTTCTGTCGATTGCAGATAATCTGAAATCTTCTCATTTTTCAAATGACTTTGATTAGCAATAACATTTTGAGATTCATTTGTATATTTAGAAAAAAAGTTATTAAATTTCTCTGCATAGGTTAAAATTTGATTGTTAGCATCCTTCGTATTTTTAGGTTTTCTTATACTGTTAATAGCGACGAAAGCAACTCCACCGAGTGCTAATGCCCCAAGTCCCGCCATAAGTAAACTACTCTTATCTAAAAAAGATTTATTTTGCTTGCTTTTGTTTTTTGAATCATGACTGATTTGAGAAATATTATTTACATTTTCAGAAAAACTTATACGACTTATCATACCCGCCCACTTTTATTAATGTATAAAACATGAAAAACATAATTTTGCCAGATTGAAAAGACAAATTTACATTCTTTTACATATAATTGTTACAAAAATTTTATAATAATCAAAAAACAGTTAATTTTATTCTTTGAGGTACTTATTATACATCTAAAGGTGTTTATTTTATGAGTAAAATAATTCCAAGATATTTATATCATTTAACAAACAAAACAAATTATGAAGCAATCAAAACTTCTGGAGTACTAAGAACATCTTCAAACGATCGAGCTTTTTCTAACAATGCAATATATACTGTAGAGCTTACTAATTTATTTAAGAATTGGCAAACAAATAAATGTTGGGGAAATAATAATCTTTTAGAGCGTTTGATTAAACAAGTATCTAAAACAGACCCTGAAATTGTTATTTTAAAAATACCGACAAAAAATTTGAATATAGACAAAATCAGAATTCGTAGCCTAAATCAGTTATTTAAACCCGTAGTAGAAATTAATAAAATTAATCAACTGAAAAATAAATATATAGCAAAAGAAATGGCAACAGTAAACCATTTAGGGAAATCCTCTACGGAACTATCAAATTTAAAAAGTGAGATTATAAATAAAGCAGAGAAAAAGTTTATAATTCCATCACTGGAGGATTTTATTTCACATCTTCCCGAATCACTTAAAAATGGTATTTCTGTAAAGCAACGTAAACTTTTACAACAAAGAAAAGAAGCCATAGAATATATTTATTTAGAAGATATTCCAGCATCACAAGTTGAAAAAATCGGAGAAATTAATTTTAAAAATTTGGAAAAATATCCAGAATTTAATAAACTAAAGCCATTCAATAGTATTTTTTCGAAATTGCTAAAAGGAACCCCCCAAGAAAAAAGTGTATTTTTACTTAATGGCTAAATTTAATATTGTTATTTTTCTCAATAAGGTTTATTGAGGCTTTTGAGATGTAATTAAACAGCCTGTGTTGCCGAACATATTTAAGTATCAGCCTTTTATACAGATTGACTGTAATGACTCCAATTGGTCTTT
>CASGAK010000150.1 GCA_949299435.1 uncultured bacterium | reverse complement strand
GGCTCTTTTATATGTTCTTCGGATTCCAACATTACTTGTAATGTCAATTTTAACTGTTTTTTATAATTTTCTTTAGCTTTCTCAATTGTTTTGGCACAAAAACAAAAGCTCGGAATTTCCTCTATCATTATGTAATGATAGGGATTTCCTTCAAAATCAAGGTCTTCACCCTCTATTAATGTCCAGTTGAGGTTCAAATAATAATCAATGTCTTTTTTCATAGCATTAATCTAAAGAAGTTTCACTGAGGGGCTGTGTAATCATTATTCCGTCCCCGCCTATCACATCTGCCTGTTGTCCGTTTATATGTAAATATACAGGCTTTTCAGTATTACGTTTTGCTGTTTTTATCAATTGGAACAAACGTTTATATACACTTTCGGTACCTCCGCCCGCACTGAAAGAAGCTGATAAATTTATTATCACCCTGTCAGGTTTTTCTACTATACCTAGCAGTTGAGTACCTGATGGGATTTCTGTATAGACACCTTTTGACTTCTCATCGGGTTTGGGACCTAAAATAAGACTATTTATAGCATATTTTATTTTTGAGCCGTCTACATCTTTGTTATATATACGCTTTACAGCACGATAAACCTCTTCATTATTTTCGTTTTTACCGATGAAAAATATATTGACATACTCTTGAGTCTTAGCAGGTTCAGGCTTTTTTTCGGGCTGCTTTTGCTCATCTGGCGGAACTTGGACCGGAGGATTTTTAGGGATATCAACTATTTCATCACCAGGTGTCCAGTATTGAAGTCCGTAATATACACCGGCTGCGACAAGCCCGGTTAGAATAAGTCCTATAAAAAATACTTTTACATTATTTGCCGTATTATTTTTTTTCTTGCGTCCCATCTACCATTCCTTATGTTGAGTCAGTGCATCTTTGGGTACATTTATTATGCCCGTTATATTTATTTTATCATTCACTATGTGAACATTTTGAACACTTAAATCCGCATTTTTGTTTTCCATTACATTTAATGAATATTCTAAAGGATTTAGATAATTAAATACTTTTGTTAATTTGCTTAAATCAGCTTTTAAATAAGGATTCATAAATTGAGGATTTTCCATTTGAATCTTACCGTTTTCTACATGCAAATCTGATATCAATGCTATTGAATATTTAGAACCTGAACCTATGTTTAAAATCGGAATATTTACATTAAATACGTAGACAAATCTGTTATCTTTTATTCTTGTCTTGGTCGATTCAATTTCAAACAGTGAAAGAGCTTTACCAAAGCTGTTCACTTTTTCAATCATCTTGTCATATCTTGCAGCTTTCATCGTATTATTCAAGTCACTTTCAGAAAGAGTTACACCAAAACTAAGCGGGAAATCCTCTTTGAAAACAGCTGTGGAATTTTTCTTATCATATACTATATAATTAAAATCGCAAAGAGTTTGGATATCCATTGTGCTAAAATATACACCATCTGCAACGACATTTTTACCATGAATTTCCATTGACTTAAATCTTCCGCCTTTTAAATCGGCTACGCTGAAAGAATCAACATTGACTGAAAAATCACCTTCAGCATTTTTAGTTACTTGAGATTTTAAAATATGTTCTGCGATTTTAGTTCCCAAAAGATTTGTACCAGTTACTTTACTCATAACCGTACTGAATTTTCCTGACATATCATACGGAGCAGCACAAACATAATTATATTGGGCATAAGACGGTGCTGAAATCATTGCTCCTGCTAATATTAAAAATGCCGCCAATTCTTTTTTCATTATCTAAACACTTTCTTAATTAAGATTTTTTTTCCATCGGCTTTCCCGACTGAAATTATTATATCATCATAAATTAAAATTACAACTTGACCGTCTGAAATTTCGTTCTTATTATGTATAGGATTCCCGTGTGATATTCTTTCAAATTCGTCTTCATTCACACTGATTTTAGGATAATTCAATATTTCAATCGGGTCTATAATGGAATCTTTAACATCGTTAAACGTTTTAAAATGTTCCAAAGGAACAGCATTTTCTACTGTAAACCTCCCGGCTTGTGTTCTTATCAGCTTATACAAGTATGCTCCGGCTCCTAAAAGCTCACCTATATCATGAGCAATAGATCTGATATACGTGCCTTTTGAACATTTTATCAAAATTTGTGCCTGTTGATTCTCTAAATCAAACTCTTTCAGTTCTATTTTTTCTATAAATACTTTTCTCGGCTCTATTGAAACTTCCTGACCGCTTCTAGCGTATTCATACAATTTTTTCCCTTTCACCTTAATTGCTGAATACACAGGCGGGATCTGTGAAATTTCTCCTTTAAATTTAGGCAGTACATCTAAAAGCTCGTCTTTACTTATTTTTTTATCGGATTTTGAAACCACTTCACCGTCTTTATCGAAAGTATCTGTCGATTTTCCAAATTGCAAGAAGGCTAAATATTCTTTTTCATCATTCAAATATTCTATCAATCTGGTAGATTTGCCTATAGATATAGGTAATACTCCTTCCGCAAACGGATCTAATGTCCCAGTATGACCTATCTGCTTTATTTTTGTAACTTTTCTGAGGACTGACACAACATCATGAGATGTAACCCCTGCAGGTTTGTATATATTTAAAAACCCGAATAGCTGAGCATCAGGTGTCACTATTAAATTTCTCCTCTTGAAATTTTATCGATAATTTCACTTACTTTAGAACCTTTTTCCAAGGAGTCTGTATAGACAAATTTTAATTCAGGTGTCAAACGAAGTCTTATTCTTTTTCCCACTTCATATCTGATTTTAGGAGTGCTTTTTTCTATAGTTTCTTTTGTCTTTTCAATCTGATCTTCAGCTCCCAAGACACTATAAATTACCTTTGCAAAAGAATTGTCATGAGATACCTCCACGTCCAATATGGATATAACTCCTGATAATCCACGAATTTCCTTTCGTAAAATTTCTGATATATCTCGCATTAATTCTTTTCTTACTCGTTCGTTTCTTAGTGTCATAATTTTCTCCTTGATATCTCAGATTATAACATGAAGTTTTTTAAAATAAATATGATAGAAAGGCAATAATAAAATATAATTTTATAAATTTCGATTTTTCAATCTAAAATTATCAGTTACCCAATTGAATTTTATCAATATCAATGTAAATCCTGTAGCCCAAAATTTTGCAAATCATTTTCATTTCAGAATATTTCAAAGAATCATTTGCCAGTTTATGCGAAATAAGGCTTTGGGAATATTGTTTGCCACTTAACAAGGTCATCTGTCTGGCTAATTCCGTAATTGTCATGCATTTTGCTCCCAGCATTATTTTTACTTCTTCGCGTACATTCATAGCTACATTATACATTTCTATTGACAAGTTATGAAAATATATGTATAATCATGAATAATATTCATAAATAATGAAATATATTGATGTTTTATTAAGAAAGGAATTAGATGAAAAAAGGTTTTACACTTGCAGAAGTGCTTATAACACTGGGAGTTTTAGGGGTTGTAATCGCAATGACATTACCAGCATTGATTAAAAAACATGAGAAAAAAGTTAATGCTACACTTGCTAAGCAAAGCTATTCAATACTAGCAAATGCAATTCAGTTGTCTGAAGCTCAAAATGGTGAAGTAAAATACTGGAGCGGGAATCTTTCAAATGAAGGCGGAGTAAAAAATACAGAATTGTTTTTGAAAAAATATATACTGCCCTACCTTGTAAATCCGAAATTCTGTGGTGAAGGTACAGATGCATCATCTAAAATATGTGGGTTTTCAACGAGTTATGCCGCTCAGACATATATACTCAATAATGGTGTATGTGCTTCTATTTTATCTAAAGGATCCAGAGGAAAACCTGAAGAATCAGAAATTTTATATATTTTAATTGATGTAAACGGAAACAAAAGACCTAATAGAACAGGTAGTGACAGATTTTACTTTTTACTAAATCCGACCAAAGGACTTATACCATTTGGTGGAGGGGTTAATTTTACAAGAGAAGATATCCTTAATGGTGTAACAGCTAACTTTATTGATAACGAAACTTACACTATAGCTTGCAAACAAACAAAAAGCAGTGACGACGAATGGCATCGTCACGGTTGTACGTTGCTCTTGATGATGGACGGCTGGGAGTTTAAAGAAGATTATCCTTATTAAATTTGAGTTCTGCCAGTCTAATACAACTACTACAAAGTCTTCACCTGCAGCGATGCTCTGTACAATACAAATCTATTAAATTCAGCTAACGTGCTTATCACCAAATTTTTCAGACAACAAAGCTAAATGTAAACCAATTAAACTAAAAAATATTTCATTAGAATAACTTTAATCCCTATAAGTATATAAACAAAGTCAAAACTTTATCCGAAATACACTCATATTCTAAGAATGAATAATTTTAAAATCTATATAAATTACAATTCAGACCTTGCAACTTCTTCTTTCGTAGACACTTCGATTATGTCCCCGATTTCAATATCGTTCCATTTTGCAAAAGATATACCGCATTCAAAACCTTGAGCAACTTCTTTTACATCATCTTTGAAACGTTTAAGCTGGTCGATGGCTCCTCTGAATATTTCTTTGCCATCTCTGTATAATACGGCATCTTTACTTCTTACGATTTTACCTTCTGTTACATAACAGCCCGCAATTCTGATTGTTTTACCAATTGTAAATACTTGACGTACTTCAGCTTTACCGAGTTCAACCTCTTTAATTTCCGGCTCAAGAAGTGAAAGCATTGTTTTTTCCATATCTTCAAGAATTTGATAAATAATATCATATTTTTTAATCGTAACACCTTCACGTTCAGCAGCAGCCAATGCATTACTGTCCTCTTTAACCGTAAAGCCTAATATCAAAGCACCTGAGGCAGATGCAAGCATTACATCAGCTTCAGATATATCGCCGACACCTACGTGAATAATTTTTGTCTTGATTTCTTTTGAATCTAATTGGGCAATTGCCTGTGATACTGCCTCTGCTGAGCCATGAGTGTTTGCTTTGATAATCAAATTCAACTGAGGTATATCATCTTCTCCTGCTACAGCCTCACGTCTTATATGTGCAGGCAACATTGCATCTAATCGTTTATCACGTTCTTTTTCTTTTCGTTTTTCAACGATTGCTTTCATTTCTTTTTCGTTTTTAACAACTTCAAAATGTTCACCAGCTTGAGGCACCTCTGTAAGTCCTAAAATTTCAACCGGTGTAGAAGGCTCTGCTTTTGTAATTCTTTCACCACTGTCAGAAAGCAACGCTCTCACACGTCCGCAAGCAGTACCCACTACTATACAATTCCCAACTCTTAAAGTACCATTTTGTACAAGCAATGTCGCTACAGGCCCTTTACCTTTATCCAAATTAGCTTCAATTACCACACCTGATGCTTCTGCTTTTGGATTTGCTTTCAAATCTTGAACTTCTGCAACCAAAAGAATATATTCTAATAATTCATCAATACCTGTACCTTGTAATGCTGATACTTTTACAGTTATAGTATCACCGCCCCATTCTTCAGGAACAAGACCGTGTTCGGTCAACTGTTGTAGAATTTTATCAGGATTTGCACTCGGTTTATCAATTTTGTTAACAGCAACAATAATCGGTACTTCGGCTGCTTTTGCGTGATTTATCGCTTCTATTGTCTGAGGCATTATACCGTCATCGGCTGCAACTACCAAAATCGCTATATCTGTCGCTTTTGCACCCCTTGCTCGCATTTCAGTAAATGCTTCGTGACCTGGAGTATCTACAAATACTATTTTCTTTTCTTTATTATCATCTAAATATACCGTATATGCACCTATTGACTGAGTAATGCCCCCGACTTCGGTCGCTACAATCTTGTGTTTTGAAGCTCGAATACTGTCTAATAAAGTAGTTTTACCATGGTCTACGTGGCCCATAATACTTACAACCGGAGCACGTTTTTTTAGAAGTTTTTTATCGACTTCTGAAAGAGCCTTTTGTTTTTCCTCTTTTTCCAACTCCTCTTCCATATAGGCATCTAAGTCTTCTTCTAAGACTTCAAGCTCATATTCAGCACAAATTTTCTTTATTACATCAACGTCAATAAGTTGGTTTACAGTTGCCATAATTCCTTGGAACATTAAAAATTTGACAATTTCAGCTGGAGTTTTTTGTATTTTTTCAGCCAACTCGCTTATAGTCATCGCTCTGTCAACTACTATTTGAGTAACTTTTTCAACTTCTTCTTCTTTATGAATACGTTTTTTATGCTTTTGTGCAGCAGCTTTTTCTAATGAAATTCTTTCTTGTTCTTCTTTTTTATTAAATTCTTTATCTTTTTTCTTGCTATCTGAGCGACGTTTAGAGGAACCTTTGTTTTCATATATTTCCTGAGATATTATATGACGTTGAATAGGTTTTCTATCGCCTGATTCTTGACGTTCTGCCGGTTTTTTAAAGCCTGATTTTGGTCTTTCTCCGTCTTTAGAGGCTGGTCTGTTAGGTCGTTCAGGACGTTCTCCTCTTTGCGGGCGTTCAGAACGCGGAGGGAATTTACGACCTTCTTCGTTTTTAGAAGCGGATACTGCAGGTTGAGGCTTTTGAGGTGCTCTTCTTACAATTTCTAAACGACTTTGGGGTTTTACCACCTCTATTTGCGGACGTTTCGGCTTATCTTCTGAAACCTTTTTTTCTTCTTGTTTTTGCTCTGGCTGCTCACTTACTGTCGGTTCGGCAACTTTAGCTTTCTTAACGACAAATGCTTTAGGTTTTTTTGATGCTTGTGTTGAGCCTGTTTTTATATAATCCTTTAATCGTCTTTCCTGATCGGGAGTGAGTGTACTTGAATGAGTTTTACCCGTTATATTGATACCGGCAAGTTTTTCAATAATTTCTTTACTTGTCATATTCATTTCTTTTGCTATTTCATTTATTCTTTTTGTTTCAAAACTCATTTATTAATTTCCCTTTCAGTTCTAAAGGCACAGAGGATTTCAATGCTTTTGATATTCTGTTTTTTTTAAAAGCATTCTCTATGCAAGTATTATTATAGCAAAGATATACAGATCTGCCAAATACTTTGGAATCAGGGTTGATAATTAAGTCGCCATGCGGGTTTTGTTTGGTGATTTTTATTAAATCTTCTCTATTTTTTATTTTTCCGCAACCGGCACACTTTCTTTCGACCACTAATTCACCTCTGCCAATTTTTCCAACTTCAACTTTTGGTCATATTCCATCAAAAGTTTTATCAATTCATCTAATTCGCCGTCTATAACTGTCCATACGTTCAAATTGTGGTTAAGTCTGTGATCTGTCAGACGACCTTGCGGAAAGTTATAAGTCCTGATTCTTTCGCTTCGATCACCTGTTCCGACTTGTGAACGACGAAGGTCCGTAATTTCTTTCATTTGTTTTTGGACTTCCATATCATAGAGCTTAGCTTTCAAAATTTGCAGGGCACGTTCTTTATTCTGCAACTGTGAACGTTCTTCCGTACAGAAAATCATTATCCCTGTAGGCTTATGGAATACTCGGGCAGCAGTTTCAACCTTGTTAACGTTTTGTCCGCCTGCTCCGCCTGAGCGTGCTGTTGTGATTTCAATATCGTTCATATTAAGCTCAACTTCAACGTCATCTACTTCTGGCATTACTGCAACTGTCGCAGTAGATGTATGAACTCTGCCTTGGGATTCCGTAGCAGGAACCCTTTGGACTCTGTGTACTCCTGATTCGTATTTCAATTGTGAATATACAGCGTCACCTTTTATTGAAATAATAATTTCAGATACACCGCCTGCTTCGCATTCGGTTTTTGACAAAATTTGAGTCTGCCAGCCTTTTTTATCCGCATATCTCATATACATTCTTGCTAAATCACCTGCAAAAATATTTGCCTCATCTCCGCCTGCTCCACCGCGAATTTCCAGCATAATGTCTTTATCGTCCATTGGATCTCGGGGGAGAAGAAGTATTTTCATTCTTTCTTCATATTCTGGCAGCTTTGCTTCGTTTTCTTCCATTTCGGCTTTCAGAAATGATTTCATTTCTTCATCGTGCTCGGATTTTATCAATTCTTTTGCTTCTTCTATAGCATCTATCGCCTTTTTCCATGCATAATAGAGTTCCACGGTCTCTTCCATTGATTTTCTTTGTTTGGAAAGATCGCGAAATCGGTTGTAATCTTGAATTACTGCAGGATCTGAGAGTATAACTCCGAGCTCGTTATACTTCTTTTCTATTTGAAGAATTTTATCTAACATATCTTTCATAGCTTTAGTATAACAAGAACAAATTATTTTTCAAATTAATAGGATTTAAATTCTAATTTTATTTTTTTGTTTTTATAAAAAATGTTAGGGTGCGTCATTTTGACGCACCCTATTGCTGCTTTACCAAGGGTAATCATCTTTAATTTCCCAGCCGTCTCGCATAATTTTTGCAGCACAATAAGTGCCTACACCTGTATGACTGCAAACTCGGGTGATTTCTTCATCTGTCTTGTCCCAACCATATGGTAAAATCCCTTTTTTAGCAACTCTTTCAAAGAAAAATACATCTTTACCATATTGGTTAGGATCATTTGAACTGTTCAAATCCACCCATAATATCTCTTGAGGTGAACCATCAGAAGCACCTCTTATAGAAATTGTGTATACAGCACCATCTACAGTCACAAAAGGCAAACGATAGTTATTTCGGTAAAAAACAGTTCCATTAGCCCTACCATTTGAATTTTTATAAGGCGTATTACTTTTATATCCGCATTTTTCAGGAGTATAGCAATATGCTGCAACTTTAAAATGCGGTGTCCAATACATTTTTAAATAATCCTCAGCAGTTGCGAAATTAGCTCCG
>CASGAK010000149.1 GCA_949299435.1 uncultured bacterium | reverse complement strand
GTGCGGTTTGGTACGTTCGTACTTTTCTCTTGCCATGAGATTAATCTCCTTTTTACTACTTATACTACTTACTAATTTGGTATTTTAAGCCATAGTTTAATAATATTTGCTCAATTTTTTTTGTCAAGGTATACGATTTTAGGGGAATTTTTATCTGTTTTTATGTGCAAATTTATTTTTTTTCATTGGTGCTTTTTGTATACCTTTTTGAATATAGTCACCTGTTTTTCCAAAATTTTTCACCGCTTCATCTACTTTTGCAATTGAGATATCATGCAAAGGCATTTTCTGATATCTGTTGAAGTTTAATCTTTTCAAAAGACCTTCAACTAAGCCGTCATAAATTTCTTTTACTGAGATTCTGCCATATCCTTTTCCTGTATTCGGAATTTGAAATGCTCCGATTTTATCAATGTGTTTTAACAATTCAGGTTTTAAAGATTCACGTTTAAATCTATTGACCCCAGGTTGTGTCATCGGAAAACGGTAGCTTGATGTAAAATTAATTGTGTTAATCGTGTTATTCATGTATTCTCCTTAGTTTTATTTTTCTAAAAAACTGAAAAAAATATTTTTTGCTATTCAATTTATCATAATGCACCCTGCAATAAGAAGCAAAAGCAAAAATTTAGGACAACATAATGTAGGAAACAATAATAAATAGAAAACACTTTCTATATATCAGCAAAAAAAAGAGTACCTTTTTACAAGGCACTCTATTAATAAGCTGTTTTTACAGACTATAATTCTTCATCTTCAGAAGATTCTTCAACAGATTCTTCATGTTGGATATCTTCCTCATCATAAGCCTGTTGATTCATTTCTTCTTCAATTTCGCGTTTCAATTCATCATCTTCGTCCTCTATTTCTTCTTCTTGAGGCAATTCTTGATAATTTTGAATATTTTGAGCTTCAGCTTTTTCCATTTGAGATACGCTTTTGATATCTATTTTCCAGCCAGTGAGTTTATGAGCAAGTCTTACATTTTGACCTTCTCTACCTATTGCAAGACTTAATTGATCATCAGGCACCACAACCATAGCGTCATGAGCATACTCATCATCTGCTAAAATATCTACTGAAACAACTCTTGCAGGTGAAAGTGCATTTACTATATATTCTACAGGATCTTCTGAGTATCTTACTATATCAATTTTTTCATTTTTTAATTCAGATACAATTGTTTGAATTCTGCTTCCGCGAGGTCCGATACAAGCACCTACAGAGTCTACTTCTGGGTCATTTGACCATACTGCTATTTTTGTTCTGTAACCTGCTTCACGCGAAATTGATTTAATTTCTACAATACCGTCTTCAATTTCAGGGACTTCTAATTCAAATAATTCTCTTACAATTTCAGCGTGGGCATGTGATACGATTACTTGTGGTAATCTTGTAGTTTCTTTTACGTTAAGAACAAATACTCTTATTCTATTACCGGGTTTGTAATATTCGCCGGGAATTTGTTCTTTTTGAGGCATTATAGCATCAGTTTTTCCAATATTTACAATAACATTTCGGTTTTCCACTCTTTGGATAATTCCTGTTGTCAGGGTACCTTTTTTATCCATAAATTCTTGCAATACCAGGTTTCTTTCAGCTTCTCTTATTCTTTGAGTTATTACTTGTTTTGCTGATTGAGCGGCAATTCTTCCAAATTGCTCAGGGGTTACTTCTATTTTTACTTCATCATCAATTTCTACATCTTCATCAATTTCTTTTGCCTGCTCTAAAGATATTTGCTCGTCAGGATCTTCGACATCTTTTACTACAACTTTTGTTCTGAATACACCAATTTCACCTGATTGTTCGTCTAATATGGCTTCTACATTTGCAGATTCTTTAATTCTCATATGCTTTTTATAAGCTGCAACCATAGCATCACACAAAGAAGCGATTAATACCTCTTTAGATATTCCGCGTTCACGTTCTAACTCTTCACATGCTTCAAAAAGTGCTGTTCCTATTTTTATCATTTTATAACCTTTCTGTCCCTTAGGACTATATATTAAATTGTCTAATCTATATAAAGTTTTGCTGATTGAATATTTTCTTTCGGTATTTGCAATTCCTGTCCGTCATCAAATCTGAAAAACTTTAGACCTTCTTTTTCATCAAAGTCAAGAATTTCACCTTTAAAAACTTTTTCTTCTTCTCCATTCAAAGGTGTTTTTAATTTTATACTTACATTTCTGCCTTTAAAAATTATAAATTCCTTATCTGATTTAAACTTACGTTCTAATCCTGGAGAAGAAACTTCCAAATAATATTTTACGGGGATAAGCTCATCTAGAAAATCAGAAAGACTCCTTGTCACTTTTTCACAATCGTCCAAAGTAACATCTTTTTCTTGTGAATAAAGATATATTCTCAAAAACCACCTGTGATTTTCTTTTGAAAAATCTACTTCTATCGGAATATAGCCATAACGCATTGCTGTATTTTCTATTAAAGGATTAACTTTTTCTAAAATTTCATGTCTGTTAATATCCTGTTTCATGGCACGTCCTTCCTGCTAATTAGTGAAACCTACTTTTGGTCTGCCACCCCTTATGATAGAAAAAGAACGGGGGTTCCCGTTCTTTTTCTAGATTTATTATAAATTACATGAAAATAAAAGTAAAGTCTTATGTAAAGTTTTTGAAACAGGATTAGAAACCTGAAGCTAATAACTGTTCCGTTCCTTCAATTATATTAGGTTCTTCAGATACTTTTTCGAAACTATGATTTGCTGTGGTATTATCTATTAATCCGTTATATTTTGATGCCAATTCTTTGTAATCTGCGATTAATTCATTCTTTTTATTTTCATCTGTTTCTTTCGCAATCTTTTTAGCTATTTTTGTTATTTTGCCGTATAAATCTCGTATACTTTTCTGCTCTGAATTTTCCAGTTTAGTTTGTTTTGCTGAATATTGATTTTTGGTTTGATTCAATGTTGACAATTCACTGTCAGTTTTCTCTTTTAGTTCCTTCTCTCGTTTAATTGAAGCCTCCAAACTATCAATTTCATTTTGTTTTGATTCTTTTTGCTTTTCCAAATTCACTAGTTTATTTTCCAAATCTGCTTTTTGATCTTTCAACCCTTGAATTTTACTTTCCAAAATTGAAGTGTTCTGATTCAAAGATTTTGCTGTAGCCAATTGAGATTCCAAATTTGTAAGCTGAACACCTATTCCTCGTATACTTTCGTTTGTTTTTTCAATATCTACTTTTATCTGATCTAAATCACTTTCAGCAATTGTTTTTGATTCAATAGCTAATTTTATTGAAACCTCTAAAGTTTCGCTCAATTCAGTTTTTGAAGAAATTTGAGAATCTACTGAAGCTAAGCCTGCTTCAATTTCTTTTGACGTAGAAGCTGAAGATAGATCAGATATTACATTTCCTACAGCTGCACTGACATTTTTTACCCCTGCTCCTTCAGAATTTGAAGATTTAGCAGCGTTTGAAGCCATTATAGTCTTTGTTACGTTTCCTGCAAGATCACCTAACTGATTTAATACAGCCATAGCGGACATTGCTCCATTACTGCTTGATGTATTAGCATTCATCATATTAAAGTACTTTTGGTACGCAGTCATGATTTTATACTCAGTTCTTCTTGCTGATCTTGATGTAGGTGCAAATCCTGATGCTATGCTTGCATCCAAGTTTACTCCGACATTATACATTTTGTAATCACTTGGTGATACATTACGCATTCCCTCTTTTCTATTCTTGTAAGCTGAGTAGCTTCCATCACTAAAAAAGTTTGTTCTTGTTACGTTACCTGAAGTTAAAGATTGTAATGCATTATATTTTGCAGTGTTTGTAGATGTTGTTGAAGATTTATTTGCTTTAGTAGATGATGATGCAGCACTTGATGTATTTGTGCTAATTTTCGGCACAGAAGTTAAACGGCTGTTATCTAAGCTCGTTTTAAGTCCCGGTTTTAGTTTTATTGCTGTATTCATAGTCATAATTCTCTCTTTTATATACTACTTATATATATATTAAGTATATAAAATTTAAATAATTGCCTTTATTTTTACATTCCCTTAATAATTGTTAATATTTTATTGGAATATCCCTATTTTTACTATTCCCGAATTTGAAAGAATTAAACTATCAGCTAATTACCCACTGATTTTTTTGTTCCTTATAGTGTTAAGTTTAATTAAATTTTCTAAAACACCCAAAATGTTCTCAGCTAGACTTCTTTGAAAGTTTGCAATAGAATGTTAATGTATTTTTACAAAAATAATGTAAATTTTTCATCAATTTAGAATAATTCTCAAAAACCTTTCTAAATGTCAATCTTTGGATTTAGAAAAAAATTAATTGTAAAAAGATTGGCATGGAGTGTTATAAAAATGATTCAAGAATAAAAATTTGTTCTATTATGAGTATACATCTTGGGAGGCGGGGATTGATAAATATAGATCCTCTCCTTTAGTCTTATAGATCCATAGGTCGATTAAGAAGTATTCAAAAATCGTTTAAAATATGGATAGAAATTATAGTTTTTATTCGGAGGTAGTAGAGAAGTGTTAGAACATGGTTATATTCAAATTTATACGGGAGATGGAAAAGGGAAAACAACAGCATCATTAGGTTTAGCACTTCGTGCACTCGGACATGGTTGGAAAGTTTTGATTATACAATTCACTAAAGGTGACAGTGCAACATCTTATGGAGAAATAGTTTCATCATCTAAATTTTTACCGAATCTTGATGTTGTACAATTCGGTATGGATAGAGTGTGTTATTCGCATAATGTTTGCATGGACGACTACAAAGAAGCCAAAAGAGGCTGGGAATTTGCAAAAAAAGCAATCCAATCAGGTGAATATCAGCTTATCATTTTAGATGAAATTAACATTTGTACAGCAATGAATATGATTAAGGTATCAGAAGTAAAAGAGGTTTTGATGAACAAACCTGAGAACCTTGAAATAGTATTGACAGGAAGATATGCTCATCCTGAATTGAAAGCAATGGCTCATCTTGTCACGGAAATGAAACCTATTAAACATTACTTTGATATGGGAGTAATGGCAAGACAAGGAATTGAGTATTAGGGAGAAGAGAGAGGATAGAAAAATACTGCAGACTTGGGCAGGTGAAAAAGATTTAAGTTAATGTAAATCCTTTTTGTTTCAGAAATGAAATACCGGACTAACTCTAGGGGAGGTCCGATTTTTTTTTACTGTAGGTATTTAAATTTTGTTACATAAAAGTTTACTAAAATATATTTTTGTATTAGGATATAATTGGTTATACTAGTCCGATAGGTTTTGCCCTAGTTCAAGGGTATAAAATTAGGGCGAAGATAATAAATTCTTCATACCCAGAATTCACAGACCCGCGAATGGGACAGTATTTCCCGTAGTACTAAGTTTAAAAAAAAGGAGAAAAACGATGCCAGTAGCATCTATGATTGAACTTTTAGAAGCAGGTGTACATTTCGGTCACCAAACACAAAGATGGAACCCTAAAATGAAACCGTATATCTACGGTGCAAGAAACGGAATTTATGTATTTGATTTACGTAAGACTTCAGATTTACTAGACAAGGCTTATGAAGTAGTAAGAGAATTTGCAGCACGTAATAAAAATATATTATTTGTTGGTACTAAAAAACAAGCAGCTGAAGTAGTAGCAGAAGAAGCTCTACGCTCAGGTGCATACTACATCAACAGAAGATGGCTGGGTGGAATGCTTACAAACTTTGAAACTATCAGAGGACGCGTAAGCAAATTAAGAGAATTAGAAGAATTCTTAAATAGCGGACATGCTGAAAAATTGCCTAAAAAAGAAATCGCTCAATTAAACCGTCAATTGGCTAAATTAAGCAAAACTTTAGGCGGTATCAAAGAAATGAGAGGATTACCTGATTTAATTTTCGTTATCGATCAAAAGAAAGATGAAATTGCTATTCTTGAAGCTAAAAAATTAGGTATTCCGGTAATCTGTCTTGCAGATACTAACGCAGATCCTTCAAATATTGATTACGTAATTCCTGGTAATGATGATGCAATCAGATCAATTAAATTGATTACTTCAAAATTGGCTGATGCAGTAATTGAAGGAAAACAATTAAAAGAAAACAAAGCTAATACAACTGCTAAAATTGAAGAAATTAAAGCTGAAGATGCAGGTGTAGCAGCAGAAGCAACTGCTGAAGAAGTTAAATAGAATAAATTTTATACAAGGCGTCATTCTGCTTTAGGGTAACCGACATCGGTATGACGCCCTTTACAAAATATAGGAGAGAAACATGAATATTACAGCACAAATGGTAAAAGAACTCCGTGATAAAACAGGTGCAGGTATGATGGACGCAAAAAAAGCACTTGTTGAAACTGATGGAGATATGGAAAAAGCTATGGACGTGCTACGTCAAAAAGGTATGGCTTCTGCAGACAAGAAAATGAGCAGAATTGCAGCTGAAGGACTTGTAGCATCTGCTATTGTTGATAATGCCGGTGCAATGGTTGAAGTTAACTGCGAAACTGACTTCGTAGCTAAAAATGAAGAATTTAAAGAACTTTCAAATTGCTTAGCTAAAGCAGTAGCTGAATCAAATCCTGCTGATGTAGATACTTTTGTTGCTTCAACTTGTCCAAAATGCGGTAAAACTATTGCTGACGTAATAAAAGAAAAAATCGCATCTATCGGAGAAAAAATAACTTTCAGAAGATTTGTCCGCTATGAAGGAAATGTTGCTACATATATTCACAACGGTAAAATCGGTGTACTTTTACAGACAGATAAAAAAGATGATGAATTAATGAATGATATTTGTCTTCATATCGCATCTAATGCTCCTGAATTTTTATCAAGAGCTGAAATTCCACAATCAGTTATAGACCATGAAACTGAAATCGAAATGGGTAAAGAAGACTTGCAAAAGAAACCTGAAAATATCAGAGCTAAAATTGTAGAAGGCAGAGTAAACAAACTTTTAGCTTCAAAAGTTCTTCTTGAACAACCATTCGTTAAAAACCCTGATGTAACTATCGAACAATTAATCGAAGGTAAATTAACTATTAAAGCATTTACAAGATTTGTACTTGGTGAAGGATTAGAAAAACGCCAAGACAATTTTGCTGAAGAAGTTATGAGCCAAGTTAAAGGTTAATTTGTCATAAACATTTTATATTTAAACGACCGATTTGTTAACAAATCGGTCGTTTTTAAATTAAAAATATTTAAAATTAGGGTTGAAATACTCCTAAAAACCTGTTATCATAAAGAATATATGTGGAAAGGGATTGTGATGGACTTAAAAGTTAAAGAAATTACAAACTTTTTGGAAGACGGAAAAAACAAAACAAAAGTCGTTTTTTGCCAAAATAATAATGAAAAAGAAATTATATTTGAAGGTAGAGGTAAAATTAAATTACCTGTTGCTGAACTTTAATAAGTATCAGGCAATTCTAGCGGAGCTAGGGGTTTTGAATTTTGCGGATCTGGTACTGACATAGGAGTTGTTGTATCCGGAACAGTTTGATCTTCCATTTCTGGCGGATACTTTTTGGTTCTTCTACGCAAGTGGAAACCATTATATTCTTCATATTCCACAACATCATTATCTTTTTTCTGTTCTAACTTGACATCTACATTATTTTGTACACTTGAGTCATTATCATTATAATTAACCTGTTTTTCATTATATTCCATCATACTTGCTGATTTTTCTTCAACATTTTGATCTTCTTGGATTGGAGTGTACTCATAATTAGGCTCATCTGATTTTTCATCTTTTAGTTTGAAATTTAATATAAATACCTGATCTTTAGCTATTTCTATATCATGACCTTTTTCTACATAGGATATCGGTGTACTTTCATACAATGAAACTGCACTTGATTTAAGGCGATTATCCTCTTCGTTTTTAATTGCCCCTTCAATTGCAGCATATCCCATAGAAAGTCCTTTTACAAAATAATTACCTACAGATAATGCAGCGGACTTTGCAACACTTTTGTAATCAAATTTTGTTGTAAATTTACCTTTTACAATTTTATTATCATCGTTATCAACTTTATGAGTTACCCCATCTCGATCTGTATATTCTGTCAAAATAAACGAAAACGTCGCATCTCTTTTTAAACGTTTTGGACTCACTACATCTACGATGTCACCTTTTAAAGTATAACCTTCAAAAATCATTATTTCATCATCAAGATTCAAATCAGTCACAGCTTGGACTGTCAATGTATCAGATGGATTTTCGGTTGTAAAGTCTGAAAGTGCACGAACTTTAATTGTATCAGCCAAAGATATGTTTTGTGCAAATAATATTACCAAGAATAACCAAAATATTTTTTTCATATAGCTCCCCATATATAACTAAGAATATTTAATAAATACATTAAAGCATTATTGATTTTTTATGTCAAGAAAAGAAAGGTTTAAGATATTGTCCTGTATATGAATTCTTAACTTTTGCCACTTGTTTTGGAGTACCGGTCGCGACGATTTGACCACCGCCAATACCGCCTTCTGGTCCCAAGTCAATTATATAATCAGCAACCTTTATCAAATCCAAATTATGTTCAATAATCAAAATAGTATTACCTTGATCAGCAAGAGCATGGAGAATTTTTATTAACTTATCCAAATCAGCCCAATGCAGCCCGACAGATGGCTCGTCCATCAAATACAATGTCTTACCGGTTGCACGTTTATTCAACTCTGACGCCAATTTAATCCTTTGAGCTTCACCCCCTGAAAGTGTCGTAGCACTTTGTCCGAGTTTTATATAATCCAACCCGACATCATTTAAAGTCTGTAATTTATGTTTAATATTAGGAACATTTTCAAAAAAGGCTAAGGCTTCTTTTACACTCATATCAAGCACATCTGCTATTGTCTTACCTTTGTATTTAACCTCCAAAGTTTCGCGATTATACCGCTTTCCTTTACATACCGGACATTTTACATAGACATCTGATAAGAAATTCATTTCAATTTTATTAACCCCGTCACCTTTGCAAGCTTCACAGCGTCCGCCTTTTACGTTAAAACTAAACCGACCGGCTTTATATCCGCGTAGTTTTGCCTCATTCGTTTTAGCATAAAGCTCTCTTATGTGAGTAAATAAATCCGTATAAGTAGCAGGGTTAGAGCGTGGTGTCCTGCCAATTGGGGACTGATCTATATCAATAATTTTATCAATATTGTCAAAACCTGTTATTTCATCTACCCCTTGAGGTTTCGGCTTGTCTTTTCTTAATTTATGCAAAGCGTACTGATAGATGAGATCCTGCATCAAAGTTGATTTACCTGAGCCTGATACACCTGTTAATACAACAATTTTTCCTAGGGGAATGTCTATATTTATATTTTTCAAATTATTTAAATGTGCATTTTTTACACATAAAAACTTTCCGTTGCCCTCACGAACTTTTTCAGGTATAGGAATATATCGCTCTCCGCTCAAATATTTACCAGTAATTGATTCAGGGGCATCAATTATATCCTGAATTGAGCCTGTTGCAATAATTTTTCCGCCCAAAACTCCCGCTCGGGGACCTATGTCTACGATGTAATCTGCGTTCCTTATCGTTTCTTCATCATGTTCTACGACAATTAGCGTATTACCGAGATTTCTGAGCTTTATGAGGGTTTTAATTAATCTGTCATTATCTCTTTGGTGCAGACCGATAGAGGGCTCGTCCAAGACATACAAAACACCTGACAATCCGCTGCCGATTTGTGTTGCCAGTCGTATACGCTGTGCTTCTCCACCTGAAAGTGTCCCTGCCATGCGGGCAAGATTCAAGTAACTCAGACCTACATCTTTTAAAAATTTTAATCTGGCTCTTATTTCATCTAAAATTTGTTTTGCGATTTGTATATGATATTCACTCAACTCCAAGTATAAATCCGAGATAAATTCATACTCTTCATCTATTGGCATAAGAGTAAATTCATAAATATTTTTATCTTTTATTGTAACAGCTAGTGGAAAAGGCTTTAATCTTGCACCTTTGCAGGCAGTACAGGGTGTCATTACCATATATTTTTCAATTTCTTCCCGCCAATAGTCTGCGTCGGATTCATGATATTTTTTCATCAAATACGGAATTACTCCAGGATACGCATGGTATCGGGTTTCATAACGCTTTGAAGTAAAGCCTTTGATTTTCATTTTTATAATATCATTCCCACCATAAAGAATTATATTTTGATGTTCCTCTGGCAAGTTTTCAAACGGCGTATCAGGATTGATTCCATAGTATGAGGTAACTGCAGTCAGCATATCTTTATAAAAAGAAGTCGAAGATTTATCCCAAGGATAAATTGCTCCCCCATTTATGGATTTTGTTCTGTCTGGCACGACAAGATCAGGGGATATTGTATAATCCACACCAATGCCCGAACAGCGTTCACAGGCTCCATAAGGGTTATTAAATGAAAATATTCTCGGTGCCAATTCTTCAAAACTCAAATTACACTTAGGACATGCCAACTTTTCACTGTAAATAATTTCTTTATCGCCCACGACATCTACAATAGTAATGCCATCAGCTTTTTGTAAAGCTATACCGACACTGTCCGCAATTCTTGACTGAGCCTCAGGTTTAACTACAATTCTATCGACCACTACATGAATTGTATGTTTTTTATTTTTTTCAAGTTCAATTTCGTCTTCGTCAAGATTATAGATATCACCATCTACTTTTACGCGAACAAAACCCTCTTGGCGTAATTCTTCAAACGTTGACTGATATTCACCCTTTTTGCCTCTTATGACAGGAGCTAAAATTTGAATTTTTGTACCTTGTGGCAATTTCATTATGCTATTTACAATTTCATCAATTGTCTGAGGTTTTATTTCCTCACCACAATTCGGGCAATGAGGAACTCCTATTCTGGCATAAAGAAGCCTCAAATAATCGTAAATTTCTGTCACAGTGCCAACAGTTGAACGAGGATTGTTACTCGTAGATTTTTGGTCAATAGAAATGGCAGGGGACAGCCCGTCAATGTATTCGACGTCTGGCTTATCCATCTGCCCTAAAAATTGTCTTGCATATGTCGAAAGACTCTCAATATAGCGTCTTTGACCTTCTGCGAATATCGTATCAAAAGCAAGGGAGCTTTTACCTGAGCCTGAAACTCCCGTAAATACAACCAGTTCGTTTTTAGGAATTTCCAGCGATACGTCTTTTAAGTTATGTTCTTTTGCACCTTTTATTCTTATCAAATCTTGCATAACTTAATTATTGCACGTAAAACTTGAATTTCAAATTTTTACCACGGATAATCATCTTTAATTTCCCAGCCGTCAAGCATAATTAAAGCGGTACAACAGGATCTATAGCCAGTACTATTACGACTACAAACAGTACAAGCTAATGAAGGAGTTGATAATACTGGAGTATTATTTAATATATCCTCTCGTGTAATTTGTCTGTCATTACACGATAAACCTGCAGCATATAGTCCATGCTTTTTAGTACACTCTACATTGGCAGAAGCTACAGTTTGTGAATTTCCCCAACTCATATTAAAAACAAATCTATCTTGTCCAAATTTATTTGGTAATTTTTTACCGTTTGTATCAACTATGAACCAAGCTCCATTACCTACTTGGTGTGCCCAATAATATACAGAATACCCGCTTATTGTG
>CASGAK010000148.1 GCA_949299435.1 uncultured bacterium | reverse complement strand
ATGCCGACAGAAGTTCTTTTTGAAGTACCTGATAACGTGCCTGATGAGCAGGCAGTATTTGTAGAACCGCTTGCAGCCGCTTGCGAAATTACTGAACAGTTGCATATAAAACCTTTTGAAAAAGTAATCGTGCTAGGGGACGGCAAACTCGGACTTATCACAGCATTAACACTTAATGCACAAAATATAGACGTAACTTTGGTTGGCAAACACCAAAATAAACTCAATATTGCAAAAGCTCAAGGAGTAAAAACAGCCCTTCTACAAGACTTTCCAATAGAAAAAACATATGATGTTGTAGTCGAAGCAACAGGCTCAGTTTCAGGGTTTGAAACCTCTATTGCACTTACAAAACCTCGCGGAGTTTTAGTTTTAAAAAGCACAGTTGCAACAGGAAAAGAATTAAACCTTGCACCGATTGTAATTGATGAAATCACAGTCCTCGGCTCCCGCTGCGGACAATTCGGGCCTGCATTAAGGCTTTTAAAATCAGGCAAAATCGATTTTACACCGCTAATTTCAGCACGCTATAAAGCTGATGACGCAATTGAAGCTTTTGAAAAAAATAAAGAAAAAGAAACCCTTAAAGTTTTGTTGGAATTTTAACTATTTTAGGATAATATAAAATTATGGCTTATGAAGGTAAAAAAACAGTAAAACTGCTGGATAAATATATTTTAAGACAAGTCATTGAGATGTTTTTGATGGGTGTGTGCGTATTTACATCAATCATTTTTGCATCAGATACATTCATCACCCTTATCAAGCAGATTTCACATTTCGGAATTCCTTTCAAAGTAGCCCTGATGATGATTATTCTAAACCTTCCGCAGGTAATTGTAATGACAATTCCTATGGGTGTTTTGCTTGCGACAGTAATGACTTTAAACGGATTAAGCCTTAAATCGGAAATCACAGTAATGCGAGCTTGCGGTATCGGCTTGAACAGAATTGCAAAACCGATTTTTATATTTGCAGTTGTAATGTCACTGTTCAGCTTTTTTATTAACGAAACAATCGTACCTGTAATGACCAAACAATCAAAAGATTTAGCACTTTGGGCTTTAGGTCAAAAAAATATTCCTGATGGAAAACAAAATTTTGTATTTAAAGAACTAAGTAAAGAAGGAGCTTTGAAACGATTATTTTATGTTGGCTACTGCGAAGATAAAGTACTTCATAACATAACCCTGCTTGACACATCAAAAGATGGTACAATACAAATTTTGCAGGCAGATGAAGGCAAGACAAGCCCTGAAGGTTGGAACTTCCAAAAAGGTGCCGTCTATACAGTAGGTGACAGCGGGAAAGTTCTAAACACAGCCTTATTTGAAGAATCCACAATGCGTTTCGGTATGGACTTATCCAAAGAAATGAATAAAAATATGGCAAAAGAAATGAACTTTTCACAACTTGTCAAATACCTATCCCACGGCACAGGCGAACTTGATGAAAAGCAAAAAAATATTTTAGTCATAGAACTATATGATAAATTAGCACTTCCATTGACAACAATTGCATTGGTATTAATAGGTGTACCTCTTGCAATTACGCCTCCAAGAGTCAGATATAATCGCGGTTTTTTATTCAGCATTTTAATTATTTTTGCATACTATCTGATAAGAGCATTGTCAATATCTTTCGGTGAAGCTGGATCAATCGCACCGTTTTTAGCAGCCTGGATGCCTAACATCGTATTAACTCTGGCAGGTTTGGCACTATATTATAAAAAAGTTTATACTATTGAATAAGAGAGCAAAAAAAATCTTTTTCATGTTTTAGGAAAAACAACTATGAACGAAAACTTTTTTCAAGGAAATTTTAAAAGACTCAACGACTACGATTTAAATATTTTAAATGACAAAAGTCTGAAAGAAACAGATGATGAGTCACTGCGTCTTGAAATTTCAATTCGCGAAAAAGAAGAAGCACTTGAAAAGTTGAACGAAAAAATCAAAGGACGCGAGCTTATAGGCAAACTTCTTGATGTCATGGAATTGAAGCTGCAAGCAAAGCAGTTAGAAAATGAAATTAAAGAATTAAAAGAGGAATTTGCCAAAAACAACTTTAAAATGCGTCTGAAAACCCAAAAACCGAAACAAAAAAAGAGAATTCCTATTATAATAAGAATACAGCGATTTATTTCTCGCAAACTTTTTGCAAAAATTTCAAAGAAATTTAAATCCATAGCAGACCTAGGGGATTCTTTGGATACTCTTGAGAGTATAAATGAAAACGTTGATGAGCTGATTGCTATGAAAGTACCCTATGGCGAAACAAAAGCCAATTACGAAAAATTAACAGCTTATCTTTACAGAGCTAACAGAATCCATTCTGAAATTGCAAAAAAAATGAACAAAATTCAAAAATTTAAATAATCCGTAAATAAATTTTTGATGCTCACCACTTACCCCAAACTTTGTATATCTCATCATTTAACCTATCTTATGTACACCTGAAAATTTTGCTCCGACGTATTATCGCGAATTTTTTCAGACAGCTTCCAAAAACTTGATTAAACCTATTTTTGTAGTAGAATATCAGTGTGTAAGAGTACAATTTTAAACAAAAAGGAAGAGAATATGAAAACACTTTCACCGTTACAAATCGAAAGATTGAAGTATCAACCAAAACTTCCTACTTGTCTAGCATTAGGCATCAACAGCTTGGAAATGGTTGAAGGAAACGCAACTCAATCAGTAAGAGATCAGGAACAAATCCAAAACTTATTCAAAAATACTTATGGAAAACCTGTAGTAACTTTCAAAAACTCAATATCAATGTCAGTATCAGAACCTAAAAACGTCGGAGTAATCCTATCAGGCGGACAAGCACCCGGAGGACACAACGTAATTGCAGGTTTATATGATGCTTTGAAACAAGCTAATTCATCAAACAAATTATATGGATTTTTAGGCGGACCTTCAGGTATCATCGACGGAAAATACGTTGAATTTACTGATGAATTTATCGCTCAATACAGAAACACAGGCGGATTTGATATTATCGGCTCAGGTCGTACAAAACTTGAAACTGAAGAACAATTCCAAAAATCATTAGAAGTTTGTAAAAAATTAAACATCAAAGCTGTTGTAATTATCGGCGGTGACGATTCAAATACAAACGCAGCACTTTTAGCTGAATGGTTTGTAAAAAATAATGCAGGAATCCAAGTTATCGGCTGTCCGAAAACTATCGACGGTGACTTGAAAAACGATCAAATCGAAATTTCTTTCGGATTTGATACTGCAACTAAGACTTATGCTGAATTAATCGGTAATATTCAACGCGATGCAAATTCAGCTAAAAAATACTGGCACTTCATCAAAATTATGGGAAGAAGTGCATCTCACGTAGCTTTGGAAGCTGCGTTGCAAACTCAGCCAAACATTACAATGATTTCTGAAGAAGTTGAAGCTAAAAAAATGTCATTAGAACAAATCGTTAACTACATGACAAATATCATCGTAAAACGTGCTGATATGGGCAAAAACTTCGGTATTGCAATTATTCCTGAAGGTTTGATTGAATTTATACCTGAAATGAAATCAATGATTGCTAACTTAAACGACATAATGGCAACGTTAGAATCTGATCCAAACTTCGTTAATGCAACAACTATAAGAGAAAAATTTGATATAGTTGAAAACAGACTTGATGAAGCGAACGCAAAAGTATACAATTCATTGCCTGTTCTAATTAAAGGACAATTACTTGCAGATAGAGATCCTCATGGAAACGTTCAGGTTTCAAAAATTGAAACTGAAAAATTGTTAATCGAAATGATTCAGACAAGACTTGATGAATTAAAATCTCAAGGTGAATACATCGGCAAATTCTCAGCTCAATCACACTTCTTCGGATATGAAGGCAGATGTGCATTCCCATCAAACTTCGATGCTGATTATTGCTACTCACTAGGTTTCAATGCCTTTGCTCTAATCAACTTCGGTTTGACCGGTTATCTATCATCAGTAAGAAATCTTACTCAACCCGCTGATCAATGGATTGCAGGCGGTGTACCTCTTACAATGATGATGAACATGGAAAGAAGACATGGTGAAATGAAACCTGTTATCCAAAAAGCTCTTGTTCAACTCGACGGACCTGTATTTAAACAGCTAGAAGAACACAGAGAAGATTGGGCTATAAATGACAGATACCTATTCCCTGGTGCAATCCAATACTTCGGACCATCTTGTGTATGTGATTTGACAACTTGCACATTACAGTTGGAAAGAGAAAAATCATTAGTGAATGCGTAATTCTTTGATGAAAGTTTAGAATTTTTAACACCGCCGGCTTTAAAAAAAGCCGGCGGTAGTTTTTACAAATCATTATCCCTTCACCACCCAAAAGACTTGCTATTATACCTTATCACAAGCACTCCACCTCACTCACAGACAGTAACATAAAAAAACTTCCCGATGAAAAAAAATCATCGGAAAGAATAATTTGGAATTATAAAATAGTTTGAAATTCTAATTTCTAGTAACATTATATATTAAAATTTTAAGTATGTAAAGATACTAACTCGTTATTATAATAACTATTAATGAATTATAATACCATAACAGATATCATAATTACATGATTAAAAACAGATTTTCGATTTTGCTTGGCATAAAAAAGATGGACAGGAGAGATATTGTTAAACTTACAGGTTTGGACAATCACACTGTTTTGAAAATATACCAAAATAAAACTAAAGGAATAGACTTTGCAACTTTAGACAAATTATGTTTTGCACTCGAGTGCACACCGAATGATTTATTCAGATATATTCCTGATGATGTGGCTGATAAGCATTTGTATGACGATTAACCTTTTTTAGAAGCTCTTTGAAAAAGTCAAAAGCAGATCTTCGTTAGCTGCTTTTCTAGCTCTTGC
Source organism: uncultured bacterium (assembly GCA_949299435.1). GTDB lineage: Bacteria > Cyanobacteriota > Vampirovibrionia > Gastranaerophilales > Gastranaerophilaceae > Scatenecus. The sequence goes on along the minus strand of CASGAK010000148.1, from coordinate 11,733 downwards.
AAGGCTGCTCCCCGACTCGTCCTCATATCTTATCGCAAGACTTTCTCGGACAACTTTTGTGCTTTTACAAATTGCTTTAGCTGTTTTTCTTCAGGTGTTTTTATACGAAATTTTTCAAGAAACCAAATTTTCAGCATGTTTAATCCGAATTTTGAAAAAATAGGAGCTTTAACACTCGGCTGTTTATTAAGAGAAATAAAAACATCTTTATTTTCGATTGCTAATTTTGAAAATTCCTTTGAGGCTTTTTTATATCCTTTATAATCACCCAGCACAGCAGAAAAAATTTTTTCATTCCTTAACTTTAGCAGTTGACTTGTTACAGACTGTATTCCGCTCATATAAATCCTTTCATAATCCCTAATCGGAAAATTATAATAGCATTTTAAAATTCTTTGTCAATGTCACTGTCAACACCGTAGCCAAACATTGCAAAATCATATTTTGAAGGATCTTCCGGGTCGAATTTTCTGAGGTTTTCAGTCAATTCCAATACCGCTTTAAAATCATTTTGTTTTCTTGAAAGCAGCCCCATTTCCCTTGATACTCTTGCAACATGCACATCTAACGGGATTAAAAGTTCAGACTGAGGCATAAAATTCCAAATCCCAAAATCTACAGGAGGCTTTCTCACCAACCAGCGAAGGTACATACACATACGTTTCATAGCACCACCGTTTTTTAAATGAGGTATCATAAAATAAAACCCCTGTCCTGCTTTATTACTTGCCCTTGAATAAAAATAATCACTCACACCTGAGAGCATATTATACCATTTTTCTTCCAAAGATTTGTTTTGGGAATTCAAATAACCGTGTTTAAAAAGTTCCTCTAGCCCGCCATCTTTTTCATAAAGATTCCGCATTATTTTAAAAATTTCTGCAAAATCATCGGGCTTTCCAAAACGGTAATTAAAATCCCCTAAAATTTCAGGTTCAAAATTTAATATAAAATTCAAAGGCTCATTTTGAGCTATTTTGAATAGTTCATCAAGTTTTTTCAAAAAAACTTTTCTGCTCCCGTAAGCTATCAAAGATGCAATAAAGGCTGAAATTTCAATATCATTTTTATTCTTAAATCTATGGGGGATACTTATAGGATCAGGACCTATAAAATTTTCCACCTCATATTTTTTAACAAGTAAATCCATTTTTTCCTTAGTAATCATCTGAGCCTCGCAAAAAATTCTTTCAAAATTTCATCGCATTCTTTTTCCATAATCCCGCCATAGACTTTCAATTTAGAATCGGAATATTTTCTAAGATCAATGACTGATCCTAATGCACCATATTTTAAATCAAAAGAGCCGAAATATATAGCACGCAGCCTTGCCTGCAAAATAGCCCAAGCACACATCGGACAAGGCTCCAATGTGACATATAGTTCGCAATCCTCAAGCCTCCAGCGGTTCAATTTTTTTGAAGCCTCTTTAATTGCCAAAATTTCAGCATGGGCTGATACATCATTTTGAGTTTCTTTTTGATTACAAGCTGCAGAAATCACATTTCCATCTTTTACCACAATCGCGGCGACTGGAATTTCTGAAAGTTTCACATTTTTTTTCAGATAATCAATTGCTCTTTGCATTCAATACCTCATCAGATGGTACCAACTGTAAGGTGACTTCCGCACAAAATCCGATATTTTTATCAGAATGCAACTCAATTGTCCCATTCATTGCTTCAATAAGTCCTTTAACGATAAAAAGTCCCAATCCTGTACCTCTAGTAGTTCTTGTAGTATTATCGTCGAGTCTTATAAACTTTTCAAACAATCTTCTCAACTGCTTTGGCGGAATCACATCACACTCATTATTAACAAAAATTTTGGCTTTTCCGTCAGCCACCACCGTATCTACTGTAATATCTGTATCAGGTCTTGCATATTTTACAGCATTTTCAATTAAATTCACAAACACCTGCTCAAGTCTGTTTTTATCCCCCAAAACCGCCGGAAAATCTTCTGTTATATTGATTTCAATTTTTTTGTTATCCTTATTTTTAACCAAGAACCTCGCAGTTTCAAGCACCTCAGGCATATATACACTTTCTTCATTTGTCCTCAGCCTCATTCCCTCAATATCAGGAATTGTAAGTAAATCCTCAATCAGACGTTTCAACCGCTCTGATTGTTCCTTGATAATACGCAATGATTTTTGCTTCGTTTCCTCATCAATTTTAATATCATTTCGCATAAGTCTTGAGGTATACCCCTGAATACTTGTCAATGGCGTTCTCAATTCATGGCTCACGGTATCAATGAGGTTTGAACGGAATTCGTTAAGTTGTTTTAATTCTCTGTTATTTTTTTTGAGTTGTTTATATGATTTGTGAATTTCACTTGCCATTCTGTTAAATTCAAATGCCAAAAATACAATTTCATGAGGTGTGAAGGCGGTCGTTAGAAGTCTTATTTGACGCTCGTAATTTCCCTTTGAAATCGCGATTATACCTTTGAAAAGCTGTCTGATATTTATGTATAAATAAAAAGTATAAAGAGCTGTTATAAACAAAATTACCAAGGTCGCTGCAAAAATTGAGAGTATTATTTTCAATCTATTATCGTTAATTGCTCGATTTGTAACGCCTTCCGTTGTATTTACGATAATTGTAATTTTTGGATTGTCCTTAGATACATAAACTAAGGGCTGGTTTTTGGTGTCACCGAATATCACAGGTTTTCCGACTTTCAAATTCTTGGGCAGTAAAGACATTGTCTTTTGAAAATCTTCATCAGTAAAATTGTGTGCTGCGATTAATTTGCTCTCATCTGTCAAAACATAGATTTGTCTGCTGTCATCTTGCAATGAATTAAATAATTCATCTTCCAATTCAGTCAAAGAGTAAGTTGCAACAAGTACTTCTCCGGTATCTAACGGGACTGCAATTGTAGCTTTTTTCTCCGCTTTATTTCTATCATGGATTAATTTTGCTTCGTTTTGGTCTTTCGCGATTACCAAGTCTTCACAATTTTGAAGATTTTTTCTTACATCTTGCAAATATGTAGCTCTTTTGGAAGGTGATTTGAAATATTTAAGCGAAAATGCAAGCTGTTCCATATTACCGGTAACTGTATCTGTAAAAAAATCAATTTCATCTGATACCATATTTGCAATTAATACAGCTGATTCTCGAAGCTGATATCGCATGGATTGCTGGTTTACGTTATTGATTATAAACCCGCTCACAGACATCGGGATTAGAACTGCAAAAAAGAATACTACTGCAATTTGTTCTACTATCTTTAATCGTTTAAACCTGAAAAACTTCATATTACTAATCCTCTGCAAAAGGAGTTAATTTATATCCCACATTAGTTACAGTATGGAGATACTTTGGAATTTTAGGATTTTGTTCTATTTTATTACGTAATCCCCCAACATGCACTCTCAGCATTCTTACATCTTCATCACTGTCATAGCCCCAAACTTCATCTAATAAAGTTGCCAACTTCACAGGATTATTAAAATGCTGCATCAGACAGTATAATATCTCAAACTCGGTCGGAGTTAATTTAACCTTTTTATTTATTATTACAGCCTCCAAAGACTCAGGGAAAATTTCTATATCCCCTACTTTTAGCACTTCATTTGAAAGTGATGAGGTATCTTCCACTTGATTTCTTCTCAAAAGTACCCTTATTCTAAGCAGAACCTCTTGTATGTCAAAAGGTTTAACCAAATAATCATCAGCTCCACAGTCAAAACCTTCAGTTTTATCGTCAATTGTACCTTTTGCCGTTAGCATCAATACAGGTATTGCAAGTTTTGCCTGACGAATATTTTTGCATACATCAAAACCGTTCATTTTAGGCATCATTACGTCCAGCAAAATTAAATCATAAGCATTATTCAATGCTTTATTCAAGCCTTCCATACCATCTTTTGCAGTATCCACAAAATATCCGCTTTGAGAAATATCAAATTCCAATAAATCTCTTATCTCGTCATCATCGTCTACTATCAATATCCTTTTTTGAATTTCATTCATTACAATACCCCTTATTCGTTTATAATATTATAAAACATAAGTGACTTTTGCAATAATTTATAAAGATTTGAAAATATTGCATAAAAAAATCCCGCATTTCATACGGGATCTTTTCTTTTATTAATTTATTTCTAACTATTTTTTCTTTTGAATATCAGGAATTTTTTCCTCGGCAGATTCTTCACCTTCACCTTTCGGATTAAGTTGTTTTTGAACTTCTGCTTGAATATTTTCAGGATTGTATGCCGGATCCACAAACTCTATTGTTGCATTCTTTTTCAAAGATTCTACCAAATTGTCGATTAACTCAACTTGTTTTTGATTTTGCAAGTATTCTTTGATATCTTTTTCAACTTTTTCAAAAGGTTCTTGACCTGCAGCTTTTCTGTCTGTTACATAAATGATATGGTAGCCGAATTGTGTTTGAACAATTTCTGATACTGAATTTGGCTTAATTGTAAAGGCAACTTTTTCAAATTCAGGTACCATTCTGCCGCGTGGGAAGAAACCTAAATCTCCGCCTTTTTCAGCTGAGCCCGGATCTTCTGATTTTTCTTTCGCAATTTTCGCAAACTGAGATGGGTCTTTTTTAACTTCTGCTAAAATTTTATCAGCTTGTGCTTTCTTTTCTTTAATCTTTTCTTCTACTTTTGCTTTTAAATCAGCTTCTGAAATACCGTCGTTTTCTGCTTTTACCAATTCTTCCAAATCATTTCTGTTAGCTGATATTAAAATATGAGACGCTTTTACTTGTTCAGGGTATTTGAATCTTTCTATGTGTTTATCATAATATTTTTTAGCTTCTGCATCAGAAACATTTGAATCTCCCAACTGTTCAGCTAACTTTTTAATTTTTACTTGTTCAGCTACATCTTTTTTGAATTGTGATGCACTAAGTCCGTTTTGTTTCAAAATTGTATTCAGCTGTTCTTTAGAGCCAACTTTATCAATTATATCTTTTATAGCATCTTCGGTATCTTTATTAGTAATTTTTATTCCGCGTTTTGCAATTTCTTCGTCTAGCAATGTTTTAATAATCAACTCATTTACTACACGCTCTTTTATCAAATTGATTAAGAAAGTGTTTTTATTGTTTTTCAAATCTACACCCATTTGAGAAAACATTGAGCTTCCGATTGCTTGGTTTAATTTTTCATCAAATTGACCTTGAGTAATCTTGTTATCATTAATTTTAATGATAGTATTACCGCTTTTTAGTCCGCAGCCGGTAAATAATACTGCCGATACAGCTAATGTGACTAAGAGTTTTTTTCCCTTCATAATGTCTCTCTTTCTTTTAATATGTAAATTCATGACTAATTTTATGTATATAATAAAACAAATCTGTCAAAATGTTAAATACTTCATCAAAATTCATATATGCATTATTTAAAAGTAAAATGGAATTACCCTCTTGGCATGATTTTGGAGCATTTGTAAATTTTATTTTCTTTAGGATATTAGATGGTAGACCTTTTTGGATAATTTTCCATTCAGGCTCTAAGTACGGCATATAAATTCTTATATTATCGGAGGTTTCTCTAATCAAAGATATACCGACATCTGTCGCGGAAAGTCGCAAGCGTATTAACTTAATCAAGTTTTCTACACTTTCAGGTGGTTTTGCAAATCTATCTTTCCATTCTTCGGTTATATAATCTAATTCAACATCATTTTTAACATCTGCAAGACGTTTGTATTCAATCATTTTTTGCTCAGCAGACCCTACCCATTCATCAGGAATATATGCCGTTACATTTATATCGACTATCGCAGGAGTATTTTTATTTACAGCTTGACCTTGCAATTCTTGTACAGTTTCTTCTAACAATTGACAGTAGGTATCAAATCCAACATTTATCATATGTCCATGCTGTTTGGTACCGAGAATATTTCCTACTCCTCGAATTTCCACATCTCGCATTGCAATTTGATAACCGCTGCCTAAAGTCGTGAACTCTTTTATAGCTTTTAGTCTTTGGAATGCTTCTTTTGTGATTTCTTTACTTTGTTTATAGAAACAATAGCAATATGCTTGTCTTTGAGAACGACCGACACGACCTCTTAATTGATATAATTGAGCAAGTCCGAATCTATCGGCATCATGGATTATCATTGTATTTGCATTCGGAATATCAATTCCGTTTTCAATAATAGTTGTCGCAAGCAAGATATCATACTCATGATTTGCAAAATCTACTATTACTTTTTCCAAAGTTTTTTCGTCCATCTGACCATGTCCGATTGCTATACGTGCATTGGGAACCAACTGCTGTAATTGATATTTGAATTCTTCTATAGTTTCAACTCTATTGTATAGATAGAAAACTTGCCCTTCTCTATCTAACTCATGGATAATTGCATTTTTCACCATAGTTTCATTCCATACCCCGACATAAGTTTTTATCGGCATTCTATTTTTTGGCGGAGTATTAATTATTGACATATCTTTTATGCCTGATAATGACATATACAAAGTCCTTGGAATTGGGGTAGCTGACATTGTAATAATATCAATATTTTCTCTGAAGGCTTTTAACTTTTCTTTGTGTTTGACACCAAATCTGTGTTCTTCATCTATTACCAGCAGTCCCAAATCCTTGAAAACAATACCTTCTTGCAAAAGCCTGTGAGTTCCTATTACTACATCACACTCTCCTATTGCAAGTTTTTTTATTGTTTCTTTCTGTTCTTTTTGAGATCTAAACCTTGAAAGCAACTCCACATTCACACCAAACGGCTTAAATCTTTCGCTCATCGTCTGAAAATGCTGCAGTGCAAGAATTGTTGTCGGAACAATCACCGCTACTTGTTTACCTGAGGTAACTGCTTTGAAAATTGCCCTCATCGCGACTTCAGTCTTGCCAAATCCAACATCTCCACAAATCAATCTGTCCATAGGCTGATCGCTTTCCATATCAGCTTTAACTTCAGTAATTGCTCGCATTTGATCTGGAGTTTCCGTATATTCAAAAGCTTCCTCCATCTCAACCTGCCAATTGTTATCTGGCAAAAACGTAATTCCCTGCTGCATTTTTCGCCTTGCATAGAGTCTTAGCAGGTCATATGCAACTTGTTCTACTTCTTTTTTGACTCTAGATTTGGTATTTTCCCAATCCTTGCCGCCCATTCTCGAAAGTTTAGGTTTTATCGCACCTGAACCTCGATATCGTACAAGTAGGTTTATTTGCTCTGCAGGGATATGAAGCCTGTCTTTTGAAGCGTATTCTATCGTCAAATAATCCTTTAACTGCCCGTCTATTTCCTGCTGACTAAGACCTCGATAAATTCCGACACCATGGATACTGTGGACAACATATTCGCCCTCTTTGATATCGTTAATATTTTCGATATATTCCGGTTTTTCTTTATAATAGGATTTCCTTGTAGAAGTGACCTCTTTAGAGCGTTTATTAAATAATTCTCTGTCTGTAAAAATAATTGTTTTAAAATCTTCCAAAATCCCGCCATGAGAGGTGATACTGTCAGTAAATTCTATTATTTTAAAGACTTCTCGCTCTTTTAGAATTTCTTTTACACGCTCTTTGTAATCTGTCGCAATCACAATGCTATAATTATCATTTTCTTTGATGAACTTTGCAATTTCGTCTAAATTCGCTTCAAAATTTTTCAATGGCAGTGTATTAAATTCAACAATTTCTTCCATCTCATCATCAAGAAAATTGTTAAATCCGATTTTGACAAAACCTGCAAGCTTTTGGATAAAATCTTCAAACAGTACATGGTTTTTGTCTTTCAATTCGTAATGCAGACCTAATTTTAAATTTTCAGCAATTTGATTTTCAAAAGCCCCATCAAGACTTTCAAACTTTGAATATACCTCAGCAACTTCATCAGTTACAATAATATAATCCTTTAGATACTCCAATACACTTACTAAATCAGAATTGAAATAGCTTTGATAGACATCAATCCCTTCAAAATAGCCTTCTTCCTGCAACTGCTCAGATAGTTCAGGTGAAAGATTGAAACTTTTCTTATTTTCATCAGTCAACACAAACTTATGTATTGGCAAAAATTCAAATTCCTTAATTTTTTCAACTGACTTCTGGGTTTCGTTATCAAAATATCTTAAATCTACAACTTCATCTCCCCAAAGCTCAATTCTGACAGGCTTTTTATCAAGTGAATAGATATCAATTATATCTCCTCTTATGGAAAACTCGCCAATATCACTCACCATAGTAGAGCGTTTATATCCGAATTTTATTAGAATTTCACCTATTTCTTTAACATCTATATCATCGCCGACTTTGATTTTAACGGAATTTTCCTCAAAAAACTTTTCACTTGGGAATTTTTCTAACATTACTTTTACAGGTGCAATTACAATTTCTGGTTTTTCTCTGAGAATTCTTATTTGCTCGCCATACTCATAGCCGTTTGGAGATATTGTTTCATACATTGAAATATTCTGAAATGGTAGTATTTCAGAATTTACATTATAGGCTTTTCTCAAATCACTTTGATATTTTAATGCATTTTGTTCAGTAGAGGTGATAAATAAAACTTTTTTCTTAGAAATTTTTGAAATTTGTTTAAGTAAAAACAATCGTAAGATTGTAATAAGTCCTGTCACAGCAAAAGAATACCTTGATTTCACAAGGTATTGAAACTGTGAATAATTTTCGTTATCTAAATTTGGTATATCAAACACAAGTATAGTTTATATTAGATGAATAAGAATGTAAATATAATAAAATTATTTAATAACTGGCAAAACTCCAATGGTTTATAATTACAAAACATCTTTTACTAATTTAAATCCATCATTGATCAAACTTAAATAAACAGCATTGAATAGTTATGGCACAGACCTTTGTTTAAAAATCCTGCTAAAAATATTTGTTGCATTTTTTAAAAAGCAGAAATTATTAATTTAAGATCAAATCAAAAGACAAATTTTCCAACACCGTCTGCAAATTCATATTAACAGAGATTTGTTGTTTAGCTTTTTCGATATTTTTCAAATGTTTTACAAATTCATACTGCTTTGATCTTGTTAAATCCCCTTGGGAAATAACCGCCGCAAGATAGTTTTGCATTTGCGTCAGAATTATCAAAGGATCATTTTCTTGAGATAAGCCAAGTAATTTTTCATTAAAATCTAACACTTGAGAGCGTTCAACTTCCAAGAAAAAATCCATCAAATCTTTTACTATTGAAAAAGTCCTGTCTTCTGAAAGTTTTGAGGGTACAAAAAAACTTTGAGCACGAGAAAGGACAGTCGTAATAACATCAGACTTATCTTTCGTCAAAAATAAAAACGTAGTACCAGATGGCGGTTCTTCAAAAGTTTTTAAAAGTGCATTTGCCGCAGCTTCAGGGAAATTAATCTCATTCAACGGAGCGATGTTACCGTCTTTGTCTTTGTCACAGAAAATTAATACCCGATGATATTCTGATGTGACAAGAAGATCATTTTTAATCATTCTTGCCTGAGCTATAGAAATTACAGTTTTCGCATCATCGTCTGAGGGTTTGTTATCGACTTTTGAAATTGTTCTCACCTCGGGGTGATTATTCTCTCTAATCCAACGACAATTCAGGCAATCGCAATCAGGAGTATGAGTACCTTTGCAATTTAGCATTCTTGCAACCTCAAGTGCTATTTCATATTGTGCATTCAAATCATTCCCATACAATAAAATACAATGTGCAATACTTTTTTCAGGATTGTTTATCCCTTTTTCAAAATAATCAATGAGTTTTGGATAATTTTCTCTCACACTACTTGAGGAAAGCATCTTCTACCTCCCTTTCAACATCAAAAGATTGACCTGATTTTATTTTAAATTCAGCCTCAGTTAAATTTTTCTTTAATTTTACCAAATCTTTCAAGTTTGCCTTTTTTAATTTTTGGATTGTAAGTTTAACAACATACTCATGCTGACCTGTCAATTTACCGAGTTCAAAAGGTGTCATTTGAGAGGATTTCGCCTTAATAATAATCCAACGTCTGAGCATTGTCTGTAATGTTGATAGAATTTCAAGCGGATATTTTTTTTCTAACAGTTTTCGATATTCCAAAAGTGCTTTATCTTTTTCACCTATCATCAAAAAATCAGAAAAAGCAAAAAGGTCTTCATTTGAAATACAAATATCTTTTACCATCTCTTTTGTCGCAATACCATCGGGGTAGCAAATCAACTTCAATTTTTCCAACTCACCGTCCAATTGTCTTAGATTGTTTCCAACCTGCATAATTAAAGCTGTCACAGCATCAGGATTAATCTTCAAAGACTTTGACTTCGCTGATTTTTTCACCCAATCTTCTAATTCTGCCGTTTTATATGTCGGAATTGAAGCACATTCTTTTGCATTGTGTTTTGCAAGAATTTTGAACAACTTTTTTCTGCTGTCAAGTTTTTTCCCGCCATCTCTTGGTAAAGCTGCAACAAAAGCTACATCAAGGTTTTCATTGTTCCCTTCAATTGATGTTTCTATCTCTTTTATCTGTTTATCATCAAAAGTTTTTGTAAAATATTCAAGACAGTTTATAACAACAAGCATCTTGCCGAACATCATCGGCTGAGAACGTAAAATCGAAATTAAATCGGGAAACTTCGGATTGTCATAAGTCTTGTAACTCATTTCAAGAAAATTTTTATCCAAGCCTGACTTTAGTTTTTCAATCTCTTTTTCTATATTAAAATCTTCATCGCCGTAGAAAAAATATACTGCCATAATTAATTATTAGCATAAAATAAACATCTAAACAAATAATAATAAAAAAGCTCCTCATTAATGAAGAGCTTTTTAAACTATCTTATTATTCCAAATTTAGCTTTCGATTAAAAGGCTTGCACCGATAACACCTGCTGTATTGCCTAATTGTGCAGGAACAACTTCAACAGCTGAGCCTGCAATTTTCATAGCACGTTTTTTCAAAGTTTCAGTCAACGGAGCTAACAATAAATCTCCTGCATCTGCAACTCCACCGCCTATGATAATTTTTTCAGGGTTAAGAAGGTTCACCACACTTGAAAGTCCTATTCCGATGTATTCTCCCATAATATTAAAAATTCTTTGAGCAACAGGATCACCTGCTTTTGCAGCTTCACAAACTATATAAGGTGTAATTTGTCCACCGTTTGCCATTTCTCTGAATTTTGTAGATTTTCCACCTTTAATATATTCTTCAGCCATCGCAACAATTGAAGGACCTGATGCGAACGCTTCCAAACAACCTGTATCACCGCAGCCGCAAATCGGTCCGCCGTTCATTTGCAGTTTGATATGACCGATTTCACCTGCTGCATTTGATGCTCCTCTTACTAGTTTTCCGTTGATAATAAGACCTGATCCGATACCTGTGCCTACTGTGATACAAATCATATTTTCACAACCTTTACCCGCACCATAATTTAATTCACCTAATGCTGCACATCTTACATCATTATCTACACGAGTTGGGATTTTGAATTCATCTTCAATCAACTTTGCAATAGGCACCTCTACCCAACCCGGAATATTCGGTGCATTTCTGACTATTCCAGCTTTATAATCAACTTGTCCGGGGAAACCAAATCCGATTCCCTCAATATCCTTTGTATTTAATTTTGTTTCTTTTAATAAATCATAAATTGCCTGCTTGATATTATTCACAGTATATTCATACCCCATTTCCGCACGTGTCGGAACTGAATTTGAGTAAACAATTTTACCCTTTGAATCCACAAGTGCAATTTTTACATTCGTACCGCCAACATCAATACCAATT
>CASGAK010000147.1 GCA_949299435.1 uncultured bacterium | reverse complement strand
TTGTTAAGTAATGGTGCGTCAATTTATATGTGGGCTGGAGGACAGAATACAGAATCACCGCATTGGCAGATATGGGTAGATATAGATGGACCAAATAAAGGACGTGCATTAATAGGAAGTGATGTTTTTGGTATAATTTTGTATTATAAAAATTCTACAAGAAATGGCGTATCTTTTAAAAAGGGTGTACAAATGGCAGGTTCTCATATAGCTGATGAGGAAGATATAAGAAAAGATTCACAATATGGCTGCGATAAGAGTGTTACAGGAAAATATTCAGGTCGGTATTGCGGGGCATTAATTCAAAGTTCGGGCTGGAAAATTCCGAATGATTATCCTGTGAAGTTTTAGTCAGTTTGGTGCGTCTGAAAGACGCACCAAACTTGCATAATAATTTATATTATTCAAAGTCAATATACAAGTAATGAATTTCAGGTTTAAACTTCAAATCAAAAAAGTTTTTTATAATTCTCTTTCAATTGGCACATAGATTTTGGCAGATATTCCACGTTATATTTTTCAGCTATTGTTTTAATGTTTGGAGCTGCAGAAATTATTATTATCCTTGAGTTTTGGTATTCTTTATAAGTTTTAATTTGTTTTATAAACCATTCACCCGCATACATAGGTAAAAAATCACTTTCCATTTGCATGTCAGTAAAAATTACATTATAAGGAGAATCTATATTGAGAGTTATTTTATCCAATCCCTCTTTTGCACTTTTAGCAAAATCTATTTGAGTATTTTCAGGCAAAATTTGTTTTAAAACGTTTAAATGATATTCGATCCAGCCTGAGGAGTCGTCTGTTACAAGAATTTTCATAAATAAATTTTAGCATAAAAAAAAACCGGCTCTAAAGTCCGGTTTTTTTTTTTAATAAATTAATCCTCTTTGAGCGGAACAACTATAAAGTATTTATCTCCGTCTTTGAATTTACTTATTTCTGATAGGTTAGCTTCTTCAGGGAAAATAAAACTTTGCGAGAAACGAATTATGGCATTTTTATTTCTTTTTCTGGTTTCTCCTGCTGCATTTACGGTTAATTTATTCCCGTCTGTTGTAACCTCTACATTTTTTTCATCGTTGTCGAAAGGCTTTAAATTAATAATAATTTTATAAGCATCATCTGATTTTTCAATATGTACGATTTCACTTGCTTTGTGTTCTAGCCAGTCACCTTTGAGTATTTCTTTTTTAGCATTCCATTCAGCCTGACGTGCTTCTTTCATCATCATATTATCCATTTTTCTCATTTGAACGAACGGATCAAGCATTCTTTTGTAGTGCCAGTCTGTGACTACGTAAAATGCTGCGAATGCTCCCAAAAACGTCAATATCCCGATTAATACATGTTTCATGACAGGATGTTTACATAAAAAACAATTTTCATGATTGTGCTCTTGTTGGTTTCCATAGTTGTTTTCGTCCATAAAAACACTCCTTTCTTATACTACACCGATATAATATTTCAAATTGTTTTATTATGTCCATAGTGCAATTGGGTTAATCCTTGTTACAATCTTGTCAAAACTATAAATATATGTTACAATTATAGCATGGAGGGTTAATGTAGAATGGCAAAAATTTTAGTAACAATGCCAGATGAATTTCTAAGTCGTGTAGATGGTCTAGCCAGTAACGAGCAACGCACGAGAAGTGAATTGATCCGTGAAGCATTAAGAACCTACATGCGTAGAACAACCGTTCAGCAGGTGCAAAAAGCAGAAGATAATGCTAAAATATTAGAACATCTTCTCGGTTAAAAAAATAGTTTTTGGAATTAATGAAGTTAATATGTTGTGATTACGGCTCTTAATAAATGAGGCGTGTTTTAGTAACTCTTATGCTCTGTCTAATTCGATTACATTGCGAATTATTGAATGTGCACAAAGCAAAAGATAAGGACTAATTTCGTTTGTGTGCGACATATTAATTTTTGCGTTGGTAGTTTCAGATTTTTGTGATTCATTTTTTACCTTTTTGGTCTCAAAAGAAATCACTGACTGCATAGAATAATTCTTCTGTTCGCTTTCCAAACGGAGCATTAATTCATCTTTAGGAAAATTTTCGTTGCATTCAATGTTTACATGAACGGAATTTGTGGTTTCTAAAATAAGTGTCGCAACGATTACGCCATAGTTTACAGTTGTAATGGTAATTATAAGAATACTTTCATTTTCTTTGCTCCCGTTATCGGAGGTTTCAATTTCCAAATCAAAGCCTGCACCATCATGTAATGGAAGCCAAGGGAGGTATAATAACATAAGAGTTTTAAGTGTTTGAGCAGGATTGTCTGTGGAAGCAAGTGCAATACTTGCGTTAATCAATTTTGCGGTTTCTTTTAGTTGACTCAAGTCATTAACCCCCTGCTTAGAGGCATTTGTCATTGCAATAATTAATTTAGTAATTGCATCTTTGCCGTTTACCTGAATTAGTGCGGCTATATCGCTTATACTTATCATTTGTCCTGCTGTAAGTTGGAGATTTTTTAAAGAAGCCATCATTTGAGTATTGATTTGGCTTTTCATAACATTTTGCATTTCACTTGTTGTAAGTCCTTGTAATTGAGCAAGAATTTGAGCCTGAGTTTGTGAAAGCAAATTTCGTCTTGCTGCCATTTGTTGCTCAAAAAGTCGGTTAAATTGAATTTGATTGAGATTTTTTTGCAGCATAAATAGCAGTTCATTCATATTTCTTGGCAATTGCATGAGGTCTTTTATGTAAACGGACTGATCACCAGTGCTCAAAGCTCCCATTTGTGCTGTGTTAATAACAGTAGGTGATGATGGTTTTGGAGAACTTCCGGCAGTCGGTGTATTCGGGAAATTGTTAGTAGTTATATTACCTGATGAGCCCTTTTGTATGGGCTTATAATTTACGTATTTTGCAATAAGACTTCCAAGATTAAAATTTTCCATATATTAATTTTAACGGATTTTTACAAAAAAGTCTATTTTCTGATCGGAAGATAAGATTGCGGGTAGTTATAATCCTCTTTAAATCCTAAATGTCTGTACATTTTTAATGCTTGAAAATTATTTGTTTCAGTACAAGTGTTAACTTCTGTAATTGGTTTTTCTCTTTCATCGACCCATTTTGTAAGTTGTTCAACTGAATTTTTAAGCATATGCTTTGACAGACCTTTACCTTGATGTTCTTTTTTTATTGCAACTATAGGGATATTAGCTATTTGACCGCCTGTCAGATTGACAAAACAAAATCCGACCGGTACCCCGCTGCATAGTAATACACTTGTAGCTTCAGGTAAAAATTCAGCGTAGACATTGTTTGTAATTTTATCAAGAATATCGTAAGTCCCCTCCAAAGTCAGGAATCTTGGATCAAAAAGGGCATCTGCACTTGTTGTGAAAGCTTCATTAACGATTTCAACTGCAGCATCAAAATATTCTTTTGACCAGCTTACTACCTGATAGCAAGGGTTTAGATCTGTCAATTCTGTCAGTTTAAGAATATCTCTGGAATTTGTTCCGCTCATCATAAATCTGAGTACGGCGATTCCCACAAATTTAAATCCGAAACGTGCTATTTCGCCGATAAGAGTCTTTTGACTGCCAAGCATAGGGTAGCATACAATTTTTTCCCGTCTTTCAGCTCTTGTTTCTCTCAAAAATTCTTCTATTAAATATTTACTTCTTGATAAAATATTTTCCATTTTTAAACAATGAATTATGTTCAATTCGATTGCTTCTGAAATAGCTGTCGTGTAAACTAAGAATGCAACTGGTATATTATTTTCAAACAAAACAATACAATTTATTAATTCTTTCTCCAAAGCATCAATAAAATCCTTATAACATAGCGGTTCAAGTTCAAACTTATATTCCAAAACAGCCCTGTTACGGAAATCATTATATACTGTGGCGAAACTTTTGTAATCTTTTTCCTCTAGAGCTCTAGCTTCAAAAAGTGTATCTATCATAGTCTATACTCCTAAATGCATTTTTTTAAAACATATGATGCATTTTTTCTTTTTTGGTATTCATATATTTTTCATTATATGAATTAATTTCAGGAGTTAATTTTACCACGTCGTTTATTTTAAGTCCATAACCCGTCAGGGCTATAATTTTTTTAGGATTATTGGTAATAAGATTAAAGTTGTTAAATCCCAAATCCGAGATTATTTGAGCACCCATGCCGTAATCTCTCAAATCAGGCTTAAATCCGAGTGATAAATTAGCTTCTACCGTATCTTGTCCGCATTCTTGCAATTTATACGCTTTAATTTTATTTACAATACCGATTCCACGACCTTCATGACCTTTCATATAAATCAAAGCACCCTTGCCATAGTCATTAATCATTTTTAAGGCACTGTGTAACTGGTAATTACAGTCACATTTTAAACTGTGGAAAATATCTCCTGTCAGGCATTCACTATGAACTCTTACAAGCGGGGTTTTATCACTGCCGTCATCTTTTACCAAAGCTACACTTTCTTGTCCTGTCAAATGGTTTACGTATCCGTAGATTTCAAATTCTCCGAATACAGTAGGCAAATGAGCTTCGGCTTCACGAGTGACAATTTTTTCATTTTTAAGTCTGTAAGCGATTAGCTCAGCAACTGTAATAAATTTAATACCATGTTTTTGAGCGAATTTAAATAACTCATCACGTTTAGCCATGTGACCGTCTTCACCCATAATTTCGCACATTGGACCTGCTTGGATATGTCCTGCAAGTTTTGCAAGGTCAACAACTGCTTCAGTATGACCTGTTCTTTGTAGAACACCGCCTTTTCTAGCAACACAAGGGAAAAGGTGCCCCGGACGTCTTAAATCTGATGGTGTCGCATCAGGTGCAAGTGCAACTTCAATAGTTTTTGCTCTGTCGAAAGCTGAAATCCCGGTTGTAACCCCATATTTTTCAGCCGCATCAATACTTACCGTAAAAGCAGTTTTCATACCTTCTGTGTTTTGCTCTACCATTTGCGGTAAATCCAATTTTTCAGCCAGTTCAGGTGAAATTGCAAGACAAATAAGTCCTTTTGCGTTCTCTGCCATAAATTTGATAATTTCAGGAGTAACCATCTGCCCTGAACAAATCAAATCACCTTCATTTTCACGATCTTCGTCATCTGCGACAATTATCATTTTGCCGTTTTTAAAATCTTCTATAGCTTCTTCTATTGTATTAAATTTGAAATCTTCCATTTTACATAAACCCGTTTTCTTTCAAAAAATCTTCTGTTATAGCATTATCCTTTGTTGATAAAAATTTTTCAACATATCTTCCCAAAATATCTGTTTCAATATTTACAAAATCCCCGACTTTTAAATCTTTTAAGTTTGTGTTTTCTAAAGTATGCGGGATTATTGCAATACTGAATATGTTATTTTGGCACTTTGCAACGGTCAAACTTACTCCATTAACGGTGATTGAACCTTTATAGACAACATATCTGTCCAGCTCTTTTGGAATTTCAAAAGTCATATTCCCAAGATATTTCCCTTTGCCGTCAACGTGTCCTTGTACAATGTGACCGCCAATTCTGCTTGTAGGAGTTAGAGCCCTTTCTAAATTAACGTTTTGACCTGATTTGAAATTTTTAAAAGTTGTAATGGATACTGTTTCTTGACTTACGTCTGCTGTAAAGCTGTTTGAGGTTAAATCAACAACTGTCTGACAGCAGCCGTCGATTGCTATACTGTCACCTAGTTTTGTATTTTCCAAAACTTTTTTACATTCAACGACTAATTTTCTACCGTCAAAACTTTTTATTTTACCTATTTCTTCTACAATCCCTGTGAACATATTTGAATTTTATCATGAAATTGTATTTTTAAAATAGTAAAAGTCCAAAAATATCTTATTATTAATTGCAAATAAAATATTTTCACTCTATAATATCCATGTCGTGACAGGAACATAGGAGAGAAAATATGTCAAGAAAACCAATTATTGCAGGAAACTGGAAAATGAATTTAGTACGTTCAGAAGCTGAAAAAGTTTTTGAAGGTGTAAAAGAATTTGTAAATGATTACACAGCACAACAATTGCCTACAATCGTAATTGCTCCTGTATTTACATCAATTAGTGCGGTAAGAACTGTAAAATGTAACTGCGGTTGCGGCGGAAACAAAATTTCAATAGCAGGACAAAACTGCCACTGGGAAAAATCAGGTGCTTATACAGGTGAAATTTCAGTAGAAATGTTAGCAGATGCAGGCTGTGATTACGTAATTATCGGTCACTCAGAAAGAAGACAATACTTTGCTGAAACTGATGAAATGATTAACAAAAAAGCAAAAGCAATTTTAGCAGGCGGATTAATTCCTATTATCTGCTGTGGTGAAACTCTTGAACAAAGAGAAGCTGGTATCACAGATAAATGGATTTCCGGTCAAATCAAAGCTGCTTTAGAAGGTATTTCTTCAGAAGATGTAGCAAAATCAGTAATTGCTTATGAACCTATTTGGGCAATAGGCACAGGCAAAACTTGTGATTCTGATGAAGCTAACAGAGTAATTGCAATGATCAGATCAGTTGTAAAAGAAGTTGCTGGTGCTGAAGCTGCAGATGCTATCAGAATTCTTTACGGTGGATCAGTTAAACCTTCTACAATCGCTGAGCAAATGTCTAAATCAGATATTGATGGTGCATTAGTCGGTGGTGCTTCATTAAAAGCTGAAAGCTTCAATGAAATTATTGCAAATACTATGAAAGTTGCTTGCAACGTATAATTATAAGTTATGCATATTTAAAAAAGACGAATTTTTTAATTCGTCTTTTTTATTTAACAATTTGCACAAAAACTTTTTTTATTCTATAATTGTAACACTTGATTGGTGACAAAAGTTGCTTGAAAATTTAAAAAAGGAGTAAAAAATGGCTCAACAATTTAATGCACAAAATATTAAAAAAAGAATATCAGTTCTAGTGTTTTTAAAAGGATCTACTGCACCTTTAGTTTTGTATGTGGAAAATCCTGAAGCACTTTATGATGAATTAAAACAAGCAATAAAAAGCCCGACTGCTCTTTTAATTGAAAGAGAAACTCTAGGACCTTTGAAAAAAGTTTGTTTTATTTCAAATCAAATAGCCTCATTGGCACTCCAAGAAGAGCAATACATGTAATATAAGGTTTGATAAATGTCAGTAATTTCAATTGAAGATATCGAGAATTCTCCGAATAAAACCGTAAATTGTAAGTTTGAAGAAAAGATTAACGGTATAAATTCTGTCGGACCTGTATCAGCAAAGTTGGAATTGCAATCTTTGGGTGATTTTATTTCGGTGAAAGGACATGTCAATGCCGTATTAAAATTGGAATGTGATGTATGTCTAAAAGAATATGAGTATAATCTTGATTTTGATATCGATGAGATGTATGCCAAAAATGCTCTAATGGAAGAATACGGACAAGAGACCGAACTTAAAGAAGGACAATTCATTACGGACTTGAACGGTGAAGATGAAATTGATATTTATGACTTATTGTATCAATCTGTAATATTAAATATACCAAATAAAAAAGTTTGTGGTATAAATTGTAATGGGAACAGATTTTTGAATGAAGAAAATTTGTTAGATCCAAGAATGAGTGTATTTAAAAACATTCACATTGAAAAGGGCTAAGACCCTTACAGGCATAAAGTGCCTATACTCCTTGCCAAGGAACAAGGATAAAGAAATATAAGTAGTAGGAAAAAATAAAAAGGAAAAAGAAAAATGGCAGTACCTAAGAAAAGAACAGGACATTCAGCACAAGGACATAGAAGAAGTAACTGGAAGGCAACAAAGCCTGAAACTACAAAATGTCCAAATTGCGGTGAAACAGTATTAACTCACACAGTATGTACAGCTTGCGGAACTTACAAAGGCAAACCTGTAAGTCTAAAAGACAGAGTTGAAGAAGTAAAAGCAGAAGAAAAGAAACCTGCAAAAAAATCAACTAAAAAAGCAGAAAAAGCTGAAGAAGTAAAAGCTGAGGCTGTTGAGGAAGTTAAAGAAGAAACTGAAACAAAAGAAGAAAAAGAAGTTTCAGAAAAAGAAGAAAAATAGTTAAAAAGTCAGGTAATTGAATTTAGTTCAGTTACCTGACAAAACCGTTAAACTTTAATAAGACTTTGAGAGGGAAAAATGACAAGAATAGCAATTGATGCAATGGGTGGAGATCACGCTCCGCATGAGATCGTAGCAGGTGCAGTTTGGGCAGCTCAAGAATACGGTGTTGCTCTTGAATTGGTCGGCAAACAAGATCGTATAGAACAAGAGCTTGATAAAATAACTCATGAAGGTTTTTATTCAGATTGCGGTAAAGCAGGAAAGCAGTATAGAATAAAAATAGACACATCAAAACTCGATATAAAAATAACCCATGCTTCTGAAGTAATAGAAATGGGTGAAGCTCCGGGACAAGCTATTCGTAAAAAGAAAAAGTCATCAATAGTTTTAGCTGTGGACGCAGTGGCACAGGGTAGTTCAGATGCACTGGTAGCTGCAGGTTCTACAGGTGCTGCAATGGCATCAAGTCTTTTCGGACTTGGCAGAATTCCGGGAATTGATCGTCCTGCAATTGCGGTTACTTTACCTACAGTCAAAAAGCCGATTGTAGTTATAGATGGTGGTGCAAACAGTAATTGTACACCGGAAATGTTATATCAATTTGCAATTATGGGTGCTACGTTCTCTAAAAATGTCTTGGGTATCGAACATCCTCGTATTGGGGTTTTGAATATCGGTGAAGAAGCAGGTAAAGGTAATGAGCTTGCTCAAGCTACTTATAAATTGTTAGAAGAACAACAAGGAAAATTAAATTTTGTAGGAAATATTGAAGGTAAAGAAATTTTCTTGAGCGTTTGCGATGTTGTTGTATGTGACGGTTTTGTAGGCAATGTTGCCTTAAAAGTTACCGAAGGTACTTCTCAGATGCTTTTCAGAATGTTGAAACAAGAATTTAAAGCAGATTTTATGGGTAAAATTATCGGACTTTTAGCAAAGCCGTTTATGAAAAGAATTTATACAAAAATCAATTATGAAGAATTTGGCGGAGCATTATTATTGGGAGTTAAAGGTATTACAGTAATTTCCCATGGCAGAAGTAAGGCTTATGCCATTAAAAATGCCGTCAGAGTTGCAAAACATGCTGTAGAAACAGGTGTTAATGAAAAAATAGCAAAGTTTTATGAGGAATAATTAATGACAAATAAAGTAATTCCGTTACGAATTGCGGGTGTAGGATACAGTTTACCCGAAACAGTTATAACAAATGATGATTTAACAAAATTATATGAAACATCAGATGAATGGATTTATACACGAACCGGTATAAAAGAGCGTCGTGTAGTATCAGGAGAGCAAAATGCTATTGATTTGGGCTTTGAGGCAGCTCAGAAAGCATTGGAAAAAGCCAAAATGAACCCTGATGATATAGATTTAATATTAGCTGCCTCCTCAGCTCCTCCGGATTTATATCCTGCAATAGCTTGTCATATCCACCAAAGATTAGGTATTCAAAAACAAATTCCGGCTTTTGATATTACTGCAGCATGCTCAGGTTTGATTTATGGTATGAGTATTGCAAAAGCCTATATAGCATCTGGTATGTATAAAAATATTTTGATAGTTGCAACTGATAACAACTCTCGCTTGGTAAACTGGGAAGATAGATCAACATCAATTCTTTTTGGAGATGGAGCAGGGGCGATGGTTGTAACTCAGGCAGAGGACGGAATTGACGATATAATTGCAATTGACATTAAAGCTGACGGCAATTACGGTAATTTAATAGAGCTTTCGTTTGATGGAAAAAACTGTCCGCTTGTAGAGCAATATGAAGAAAAACCAAAAGGTATCAGAATGAATGGTCGCGGGGTGTATACTTTTGTAGCAAAAGTTTTACCTCACTATGTGGAAGAACTTGTTGCAAATGCAGGTATGAAAGCTGAAGATATTGATTATTTAATTCCGCACCAAGCTAATATTAGAATTATCCAAGCTGTTCAAGAACGATTAGGATATTCTGATGACAAAGTTGTAACTAATATCAAATATTATGGAAACACTTCAGCAGCTTCAATCCCTATAGCTTTGGCTGAAAGTGTAGAAAAGGGTAATGTAAAACTTGGTACAACTGCTATTTTATGTGGATTTGGTGCCGGTATGACATGGGGCGGTGCAATAGTTAGATTAAGAGAAGGAATTTGCTAAAATGAATTTAGGACTTGGTAAAATTAATGGTTTTGGCGTGCATTCCTCTTCAGTTTTAGGTTTGTCTGAGGTGTTCAGTAAACCTACGAGTAAGCAGGTTGCACAGGCTAATAAAATAAATCCGGAAACAATTAGTTTTTATAAACCGTTGAAAGTAGAATGTGAATTTTGCAAAGAAAAAATTGGTCTGCTTGAAAAAGATGTTTTTACTAAAACTACTAAAACTAAAAAGTGATATCTAAAAAGGAGTATAAAATGACAAAAAAGATAGCATTTCTTTTTCCTGGACAGGGTTCTCAGTCTGTAGGAATGGGAAAAGATTTATATGAAAATTTTGATAGTGCAAAAAAAGTTTTTAAGACTGCAGATAAAACATTAGGGAAAAGTGTATCATCTTTATGTTTTGAAGGTCCAGAAGACAGTTTGAAACAAACAGTAAACACCCAGCCATGTATTGTAACAACATCAATAGCAGCTTTAGAAAGTTTGAAATCTCAATTGGATATTAAACCTGATTATGTAGCGGGGCATTCGTTGGGTGAATATTGTGCAATGTATGCATCAGGTGCAATGTCATTAGAAACAACCTTGAAAGCAATCCAAAAACGTGCGGATTTAATGAATGCTTCAGCAAATGGCGGTGCTATGTCAGCAGTATTAAATGCAAGTGAAGAAGCTATTAAAGATTCTCTAGCAGAGGCATCTAAAGTTGGATATGTAGATGTCGCGAATTACAATTCACCTGCACAAATAGTTATAACAGGTGATGAAAAAGCTGTTGCAAAAGCTGGCGAATTGTTACTTGAAAAAGGAGCAAGACGAGTTGTTCCATTGCCTGTATCAGGAGCATTCCATTCAAAATTCATGGAAAAAGCTGGTAAAGAATTTGAAGGTTTTGTAAAAGATTTAGAATTAAATAATGCATTAATGCCTGTTATTACAAATGTTGATGCAGCTGCGACAATAAATGCTGATGATTTTAGAGCAAAAATGCCTAAACAAATTTATTCATCAGTATATTGGACTCAAACAATTGAAAAAATGGTAGCAGATGGCGTAGAAGTTTTTGTAGAAATCGGTCCTGGAAAAGTTCTTGCGGGATTGAATAAAAAAATTGCACCAAACGCAAAGATTTTCAACATATATGATAAAGCCTCACTTGAGGCAACAGTTGTTGCGTTGAAAGAAGATTTGGTTTTAGCATAAGAGGAGAAAGTAAGATGAAAAAAATATTAGTTGCAATTTTAATGTTTTTAGCAGGCTCAACTGTAATGGCAGCGAGTAATAATGCTGTTGTAAATTCTAATAACAGTTTGCGGGATTATTACACTAAAATGAAGACTTGTACTCCTGCAAAGGCAAGCGGACTGGAAGTAATCGGGAAAGTTGGTGGCAAGTGTCAATTTAAAGAAGGTCCTGTAACTTGTAGTGTTCCGATGAGTGTAGCACAAAAATACGCTACTGAAAGTCTAAATAAATTGGGTAAAAGTGGTACAAACAAATATATAGATGATGTAATAAATAATCCTCAATATTGTCAGTTTAAATTTTAAGGAGAAAATAAATGTCTGAAAAATTAGCTTTAGTAACAGGAGCTTCACGTGGAATCGGAAAAGCATGTGCTATTGAACTTGCAAAAGCAGGTTATGATATAGCTGTAAATTATGCAGGTAATGTAGAAGCAGCAAATAAAACAGTTGAAGAATTAAAAGCATTAGGGGTGAATGCTGAAGCTTTTAAATTTGATGTATCAGATCAAGAAGCAGCAGCAAAAGGCGTAGATGAAGTCCTTGCAAAATTTGGCAGAATTGATGTTTTAGTAAATAATGCAGGAATTACTCGCGATGGCTTATTTATGAGAATGAGTGCTGAAAATTGGAATGCTGTAATTAATACAAATTTATCAAGTGCATTTTATGTATCGCAACCTGTTGTAAAGGTTATGATGAAACAAAGAAGCGGTGCAATTGTTAATATGTCAAGTGTTGTAGGTGTCTCAGGTAATGCTGGACAAGCAAACTATTCAGCTGCAAAAGCAGGTCTTATCGGTTTGACTAAAACTCTTGCAAAAGAATTAGGCTCTCGTGGAATTAGAGTAAACGCAATTGCTCCCGGTTTTATCAATACTGATATGACAAAAGATTTAGATACGTCTAAATTTACTGACTTTATTCCGCTAAAACGTCTTGGTGAGCCTGAAGATATTGCAAAAGCTGTGAAATTCTTGGCTGTAGATGCAGATTATGTAACAGGTCAAGTATTGGAAGTTGATGGCGGACTTATTATATAAAAATAGGTTAAGAATGTTTACAAATCTGCTAATGATATGTAAATAAGTTGCAAAAAAATCTTGTGCCGACTATAATATTATAGACGCGAGAGCGAATTAAAAAGTGTAGTAATACAATAATTAATGAGGAAAAAAAGATGAGTACATTAGAAAAAGTTAAAAAAGTTGTTGTAGATCAATTAAGCGTAGATGAATCATTAGTTACTCCAGAAGCTAGTTTCACAGCTGATTTGGGTGCTGATTCATTAGATACAGTAGAATTAGTTATGGCTTTTGAAGAAGAATTCGGTTGCGAAATCCCTGATGAAGAAGCTGAAAAAATTCAAACAGTTCAAGACGCTGTAAACTATATCGATTCTCACAAGTAATTGATATAATTGATGTTCTCAAATGAGAATGTTGCAGAATTTACGAGGGTGAAAATTGAATAAGAGTTTTCCCCTCGTATATTTTAAAAAAGGTTTTAAAGGCGATATTCGGATTAAGTGTTGAATAGGCCTTTTGAGATTATTTAGACAACTATAATAATCAGTGAGAGTAATTTTAAAAAGGTAAAGAGATGGCTAAAAGAAGAGTTGTAATAACAGGATTGGGTGCAGTGACACCATTTGGAGTCGGAACTGATAAGTTTTGGAACAGTCTTGTTGAAGGTAAAAGCGGAATATCAACATCAGAATTAATCGATGTATCAAAGCACGTTGTAAAAATTTCCGGAGAAGTTAAAAATTTCAACCCTGATGAATACATTGATCCGAAAGAAGCTAAAAAAATGGATAGATATATCCAATTTGCAATGATAGCTGCTGATGAAGCATATAAAGATGCAAAATTGGATCAAGTAACAGACGTTGATCCTTATAGAATTGGTGTTATTGTAAGTTCTGCAGCAGGCGGTTTCAGAACTTTTGAAGATAACCATGTAAGAATTTTGGAAAAAGGACCAAATAAATGTTCACCATTCACAATTCCAATGATGATCGTGAATATGGCATCTGGTCGTATTTCCATGAAATATGGATTTAAAGGTATTAACAAAGTTGTAGTTTCAGCTTGTGCAACAGGTACTCACTCAATTGGTGATGCATTTAGAGCGATTCAATATGGCGATGCTGATATAATGTTAGCAGGCGGAGCTGAGGCAACTATTTGTGATGTTGGTGTAGGTGCATTCTCATCAGCAAGAACACTTTCAAAACGTAATGATGAGCCTCAAAAAGCTTCACGTCCTTGGGATATTGACAGAGATGGTTTTGTAATGAGTGAAGGTGCTGGCGTGTTGGTATTAGAAGAATACGAACATGCTAAAAAACGTGGTGCAAAAATTTATGCAGAAGTTGCAGGATACGGTCAAACAGCTGATGCTTATGATGTAGTTGCTCCAGATCCTGAAGGTCAAGGTGCTACTCACTCAATGCAATTTGCATTAGATGATGCAGGTTTGAAACCGTCTGATGTACAATATATTAATGCTCACGGTACAAGCACAGGCTTGGGCGATATCGCTGAAAGTAAAGCTATTGAAGGACTTTTTGGTGATAAAGATAAAAATCCTAGCCTTATGGTATCATCTACAAAATCTATGCATGGTCACTTGCTGGGTGCAACAGGTGCAGTTGAATGTATAGCTTGTGTAAAAGCTATTAATGAAGGTATTGTTCCTCCAACAATTAACCTTGATAATCAAGATGAAAAAGTTGGTAACTTGGATTATGTACCTCATAAAGCTAGAAAAGCTGATATTAACGTAGCATTATCAAATTCATTTGGATTTGGTGGACAAAATGCTTCTGTTGTTATCAAAGCAATTAACTAATTACAAAATTCACAAATAATATAACCGCTTCAATTATTTTGGAGCGGTCATTTATTTGTTCGGATTATTATTCGTAAAGTTTTTCTATATCAAAAGTGTATTCATTTAAATTGTCAAAGGAAAATAATTCAAATACTGTGACTTTTAATGCTCTCGAAATTTTAAACACAGCACTTACTGTTACATCACGTTTTCCGGCTTCAATCATCGCAATATGTGAACGGGAAATTCCGGATTCAAGAGATAAGTTTTCTTGAGTCATTTTTTTACTTTTACGTATATTTCTGATGTTTTCACCTAAATTTTTTTTGAAATCTTTGCACATATTTCTATTTTATGATATGTTACTGTTAGCGACTGTCGCTAACAGCGACAAAAATGGAGGGTAATATGGAAGTTTTAAAAAAATACAAGGGATTTACATTAGCAGAAGTATTGATTACACTTGGTATAATAGGAATTGTTACAGCTATGACATTACCGTCATTAATTGGTAAATGGCAAAAGCAAGTGTTTGCGAATAAAGTAAAATATACTTATTCAATTTTATTGAATACATTTCTTTTAGCACAGCAAGAGTACGGAGATCCCACAGAATGGGATTGGGGCAGTTCTTTTTCATATGATAATAACAGACGTGTTGTTGAAACATATATTTTGCCTTATATAAATACTTTGGAGTCTACACGTCATTATGGTAATTACCAAATTGTAACTTTGAAAAACGGGATTACTCTTATGTTTATACTTGATGGATGCTCAAATCCTGATAGTTGTAATCCGATAAGTGTGCATGCATTATATATAATTGCATCTTTAAAACCAAAGATAGAAACTTTAACTGGTAATACGAGAGATTATTCACGGGAAGATTTTGTTTTTTTGTTCAAAAAAACAGATAAAAAATTAAATTTTTTTAATTGGGGTGGAAGCACAAGAGAACTAATAAAAAATAATTCTGTGTATGCTTGCAATAAAAATATCCCAAAAAACAAACGACTTAATTGTGGGGCTTTAATATTTTATGATAATTGGGAAATAAAAGAGGATTATCCTTGGTGATTTTATACAATTAAAAGCCTTATATTACGTAAGGCTTTTTTTAATTTTAATCATCTTCTTTCCACCTATAATACAGTACAGTTTTTAATGTGTTGTTGGTGGGATTTTAGTCTAATCCTATTAAATCATTAATTATTTTTCAGGAGTTAGATCTCTTAAGACTCTGTCGATACAAGCATTTTGTGAGTACTGCCATTCGCGGTAAGTTATACGGTTAACCTTAAATCCACAGCGTTCAAGAATTGCTTGTTTTTTCATAGCAGGCATTGAAGATGTGATTTTATCCTCCAGTCCGTCAATTTCTATAATGATTTTATTATCTACGAGTAAATCCGCACTCAAGCCTGCAATATCTGCTCCTGCTTGGACTTTATGACCTCGTTCACGAATTTGTGCGGCAATTTCGCGTTCAAGCTCGTTTTTGTAAATATTTTCTTCGATATCACCTGAAAGCATAGCTTGACGGACATTTTGATAGTGTTTTAGGAAGTTTATGTAGTTTCTAAAATGCCCTTCAGGTAATTCTGTCGGATCTTTGGAAATAAAGTTTATAACTTTGTTTCTTGCACGAGTAACCGCTACGTTAAATAGGTTTGGCTTTTGTAAGAATATCAAGCTTTGCGGGAAGCTGTTGTTTGCAATCGCCCAGCTAATAAGCATAATATCTCTTTCATCTCCTTGGAAGGTATGAGCTGTACCGATTTCGATTTGGTGTTTTTTAATCATGTGATCTGATAGAACTTTTGATAAAGATATTTTTAATTGTTCAACTTGTGCCCTGAATGGAGAAATTATACCGATAGAAACTGGATTTTCAGGGTTTTTACGTTCATCTTCGATTACAATTTCATGTACCCGTTTTACGACCGCTTCGATTTCAGGAAGGTTCCTTGTTGCATCAGAATCAACTTTACCGTCTTTTACCTCTTCCAATTCTAAAACTAAATCATCTGATTTATCTTTTCTCATAACACGAATTCTGTCGTTATAAAATTCGTGGTTTGAGAAATTAATAACAGGTGGAAGGCTTCTAAAATGTTCATCAAGCATAACAGAGTTAATTGAGTAATAGTCTGCTAAATCAAACATAGAATTTGTTCTGAAACGCCAAATAAGCTGGTATTTATCAGGGATTCCATATTGGCTCAAGAAAGACTGTTCTTTAGCTTTTTCTAGGAATGAAAGGTGCGGTAGCTGTTTGTCATCACCTACAATTACGGCACGTTTTGCTCTGAATAGTATCGGGAAACAGCTTGCGATATCGCATTGAGAAGCCTCATCAATAATTGCAACATCAAACATTCCCGGCTTTAGCGGAAGTGAATCTGATACTGCATAAGTTGTGACACACCAGCATGGGAAGGCTTCTAATAGCGGTTTGAAGTCTTCTTCTTCCAAAATATTTGTCTGTTGGCGTTTGCGGTTTGAGATGAGAGATTTTGCGTGAATTTTTAATCTTCTGCATTTATTCTCATCACGAAGAAGTGATTTGAGTGCTTCTCGACGTTTATTTTTTAAGATGTTTACCGCAAGTTTTGGTTGTTTTTTCTTCATTTGTCTGATTTGTTCTGACATTATGTGAAGATTGCCAAGAGTTTGAATTTGTTCTTCGATACTGTTCATATCAGCAATTTTTGCAGCAAGTTGCAATTCTTCAGCCAGTTTTGAAAGGTTTTGGGTGTTTGCATCAAAATCTTTCATTTCAAGAATTTTCTTCAACTGTGAAAGTGTTGTGAAGTTAGTGAACTTGCTGAAAATGCCTGTTTTTTGAATATTTTCACGAAGAGTTTTTATTGTGTTTCTTATATTCTCAACTTCGGTTTTCTTTAAATTTCTTTTTATAAATACAGGTGCAGGGTGAAGTGTACTTTCTTCTTCAACTTCTATTGATTTTTCTCTCCATATTTTTTCAAGTTTTATAATGTTTTCGCACTTATTTTCCGTATCGCGCAGAATGTCCAAGTGGTTTTTCATGTCATTAACATCTGCAAAAAGGGCATCTTCAAAATCATTGTCAAGCGAAGAATGTTCAGCAATTAGAGCATTTAATTCATTGCTCAATGATCTTTGGTAGTTCAATCTGCCTGCACGAAGTGCCATGTGGCTTGCACCTAATTGATTTAATCTTTCAGCGACGACATCAACTGCTTTATCCATTCTTGATGCAACAAGTACGGTTTTGCCGTTTGCAACAAGGTGTGCGACAAGGTTCACTATAGTTTGAGATTTTCCTGTTCCGGGAGGACCTTGTACTGCGATGAATTTGGTATTATCGATATTTTTAATTACCTGCTGTTGTGTATCTGAAAGTGATAGCGGTGTAATCGGATAAAAATCTTTTATAGAATTGATATCCTTTATTGGTACAGATTTTTCTTTGCTTTGTGCAAATTCTTCATTAATTA
The DNA here is from genome assembly GCA_949299435.1 of uncultured bacterium. Lineage (GTDB taxonomy): Bacteria > Cyanobacteriota > Vampirovibrionia > Gastranaerophilales > Gastranaerophilaceae > Scatenecus. Next base: position 2,211 of record CASGAK010000147.1, on the reverse strand, counting down.
TGCTAAGAGCGGTTTCTCTGTATACTCCGCTTGGCTGTTCAGCTATTCTTGTCAATTCATGTAAGACACCCGCTGTCATTGACGGACGTTTTGTTAGGATAATTGCACTTTGATACGTAACTGAAATTTTTTCTAATTTTACACGTTGTTTTTGAGCGTTTTCTTCCTCTTCAATTACGTCTTCAATGTTATCTCCGTCAATTTTTTCTTTATAAAAATCTTTTTCTGCGGATTTTGAGATATTATCTTCTGTTTCATAATCAGATTTGTTATAAGATATTTCAACTTCAGGTACAAGAGATTTTAAAGTCGTTAAAAAGATATTTAATTTTTCTTCAGTAATTGGCAAATCAGGTACGACATCAAGAAGTCCTTCAAGCATGATATCAGTTTCATCTTCATCGTCTGATTTTTTCATCAACGCAGCTAGTGCACCTGTATTCAGTGATAAAACTTCATCAAGAGGCAGACAATTTATATTCACACCGTTTCTTTCCAATTTGCATGGCATATACAAAAGCGGAGTCAAAAATTCATTTTGGCGTTTTGATTTGTTACTTTTTCCAACCAAAAACAGATAGCCGTAAATTAGGTATTTATCTTTTGAACCTAATTCGCTTTGTAACATTAATTCGGTCAGTTTGCTGTCTTTGCCGTCAAGAGATATATATTCCTTGTTTTGGGTGAAAAGTTCTTCTTCACCTTTTAAGAAAATCCATTTGTTATCTTTATCACCTTTCAGGTTTCTGAATGTTGAGCTTTTTACCTCTTCTCTTACACAATCGTGAAGATATTGGCTTAATTTCTTTATAAAACTGTTATTAAACGCTGAATTTAATGCTTTTGATGCTTCCTGTAACATGTCTATACCTCTTGTCTTAGTATCTATTTTACGATAAAATCAGCGTTATGGACATCATTAATTTAAAGGATAATCCGAAATTGTACTATGTAGGAGGCGTTGTGCGAGATGAATTGCTCGGACGAGAGTCTTTGGATGTTGATATAGTATATGAGGGAAATGCTATTGAGGATTGTGCTTCTATTGGGGAAGTTATTCGAGTTAATCCTGATTTTGGGACAATAAGAGTTAAAGTTCAAGGACGGGAAGTCGATATCGCTTCTACTAGAACCGAAAGATACGATAATAAAGGTCATCTTCCGCAGGTTGAAAAAATTGGTTGTACTTTAAAAGAGGATGTTCTAAGACGTGATTTTACCGTAAATTCGCTTTATAAATCAATTTCTACAGGTGAAATTTTTGATTTTACAGGCGGGCTAGAAGACTTGAAAAATAAAAAGCTCAGAGTATTGCATGATAAAAGTTTTGTTGATGATCCGACAAGGATAATCCGTGCTTTAAAATTTTCTCACCGTTTGGGGTTTGAATTGGAAGATTATACAAAAAAACTTCGCGATGAGTATTTGGAAAATATTGATTATGATATGTGCTTTAAACGCATTAAAAAAGAGCTTATTGAAACACTCGGATTGAATAGTGATGAGCTTTTTGAAAAGTTTATAAATGAAAAAATTTATAAACTTGTAACACCAAAAGAGGTAAAATGGCCTTCTGCTGGAATTGAAAATTTAGTAAATAAATATTCATTAAACAGTGACAATATATGGCTTATTTATGCTGGTGTTTTGCTTGATTTGTCAAGGCTTGAATTGACGAGAAAAGAGCAGAAGATTCTTGATGATTTCAATGAATTGGAGCCGCTGAATTTTGAAAATGATTTTGAAATATACAGAGCTTTTGAAAATAAAGAAATTGAGAGTATAATTTTGTTTGCGGTTTTAAAAGATGAAAAAATTGCACGGTATTATTTTGATAATTTACGGGGAATTAAAATTCAAATAACAGGTAAAGATTTGGAAAATATTGGATTTGAGCCTTCTCCCAAGTATAAAGAAATTTTTGATTTCATATTGGCAAAAAAACTTGAAAATCCTAAAATGACTTTTTCTGATGAAATAAATTTTGTTAAGGAAAATTTTTCAGATTAATTATATTTTTAATATAGTTTTTGTTGGTAGGGATTTAGGCATAATCAAAAGAGATATAACAAATATGAAGTGGTTAAAAACAATCACTTGAAAAATATAAAAGAGCGGTTATAATAAAAGAACAGAACATTAAAAATTGAATTTATGGGGACGTTTTGGATTTGACAGGATGTTTCGGTTGGAGCAGGCTGCGTGTCCGTG
>CASGAK010000146.1 GCA_949299435.1 uncultured bacterium | reverse complement strand
GAAATTGGTAGACGTGCCAGACTCAAAATCTGGTGTGGTTCACCCCACGTGCCGGTTCGACTCCGGCCATCGGCATTTTTTATTGCTTTTTTATCAAATTGGAGTCGAACCTCCGGTTCTTACCTCTCAAAAACAATATTAATTGTTTTTTTTCGGCACAGTGACCTTTGACATTAACTGAGTAGTTAAGTGATGTATCTTTTTTCAATTGTGATATAATCTATTTACAATACAGGAGAAAAAATAATGTCGGTTGACTTATCCCCATATTACACAATTCCTTTAAAAAGACTTATTTTAAAAGAAAATAATAAAAATATTCAATATATACGCAAAAATTATGGACAACTGGGGGTTGATATCTTTCAAAATCAAAAATCACCTTCAATTCTAAGTTCAAAAGATAATAAAAAAATTAACAAATTCATAAATAAAGTAAAACAATTCTTTGGATATGTAGGAAAAGAAGATTACAAAGAGACGGATTCTTTGAATCAAGTAATGTTTAAATATATATGTAACAACAAATACGGACGAGATACAGATATAGAAAAAATCTTTGGTAAAAAAGGTATGGAACTCTTCAATGTATTTAAACTTATGGGGTATGTAGAATATTAATCAACCAAAAACAAATCTACCACACCTGCATTTCCAGCTCGCACAAGGCTACTCTATAACTTGCTATATAATATGACACTCGAAAATATCACTCTCGTTCCTTATCGCAAGATTTTATCAGAAATGCTTAATATAATTTTACATTTATATATATCCCTAGCAAAAAAAAAAAATTCTAGTTTTCAAACTAATATAAAAAACTTTTGTATATGGACATTAAATAACAAACAACTATGCATAATTTCAAAAAAATTATGTAGCCCCAAATAATACAACAAATATAAAGTTTAATTAAACAAAAAATTTATATATAGAAAAAGTAATAGCACATTTATGTAGAAAGGTAAATTAAAATGTTAGATCTCGGCTTAAACACTAGAATTTTTCAAAGAAAAAGTAATTCTCCAATTATCGCAGCAGTATATGTAAATCCCAATGCCTCTGCAGGAACAGCTAATGATTCTTTTAGCAGGATTGTAAAGATAGGATCTTTTAAGTCTCAGGATAACGTGTATGGTTATGAGGAGGCTGAATTTAAAAATTTTGACAAATCAAAAATTGTATCATTAAATTCGGAGTCTGTTGTAGATAAAATTATAGGAAAGTCTGATAAATCAATCATTTATAATTCTTATGAAGATCCTTTAGCTCATACTGAAATTTATAAAGGCTTTGTTCCTACTGTAAAAACCAATAAAGGAGTTATACCCGTTAAAGGTACTGAAAAAGTAAACTATGCCATATTGACACGTGAATTAGAAGATGGTGACATAGTTAAATTAACAATGAAACAAGGTAAAAATGGCAAATATGAAACTATAGCAATGAAGTCTTTAGATGGAAAAACTCTTGCTGAACTGCCACAAGTTAAAGAAATGCTTCTAAGACTTGATAATTTAGTTAAACGATTTATAAAAGCTGTAAAATAGTTTATACAAAAAACTAGGTGAGTTAATTGTCTTATTCTGCGTACTTATGAGGTATGTAATGGCAATTTTTTCAGGCACTTATTCGTGCAAAAAGTCACCCACTATATGATTTTCACAGGTTAATAAAAACTCAACGGCACCTTAAAAAGGTGCCGTTGAGTTTTTATTAATATATAGCTATTTACCAAGGGTAATCATCTTTTATTTCCCAACCATCATATTGGATTAGAGCACCACAATTAAATCTTCTATCTTTTGGAATATTTGCATTACAACCATAAGTTGCATTGTTTATCAGACCTTCACGTGTAAAAGTTCCCCAATAGAAAAAATTCACTTTACCTTTCATATTACGACCTTTACTTAATTGTAAATAGAAATTATGTCTGCTAAAATCTCTATTATTTGCAGTACCCAATTTTTTGTCACTACCTCTACCTTTAAAATCAGCATTGATATTAACACTACTTGGGGACTCTCCTTTATTAGAATTTCCATCTAAAGAAAATAAAAGAGTAGTTCCATCTGCCAAAAGAAATCCATAGCATTGATATGAATTTGTACAACTTTCTATATCTACAGTCCTTAGAATTTTGAAATAGGGTACAAAATATCTATTTACTACACGCTTTAAATTATCTTTGGTATATTCAGTTCCTAAATCCCACTCGGAAAATTCACCGTTTTCAGAATATGATCTCAACATAGCTTGAGATACTGTTGTATATATCTTTTTTACCCTACTTACCATAACTTTTTTTTGATGCTTTTCTATTAACGATGGTAATGTCATAGCTGCGACAATTCCAATAATACCTAAAGTTATCAATACTTCTGCTAGGGTGAATGCTTTTTTCATACCAACCTCTTTCTTGCTTAATATAATATTCATTTTATTACTTTTTTGGTCGGTATGTAATACTTTTATTTTTTTACCTAAAAACGGGTATTTTTGCGGTGCCCCCCCCCCCCGTAAATCCTCTCATAGTCTGCATTTCCAG
>CASGAK010000145.1 GCA_949299435.1 uncultured bacterium | reverse complement strand
GGACGGTGTAAAAAAGATATCCACAGGAGAATTTGGTTATAAAATAGCAGGTCAAGATGTATCTAATGAAGTAAAAGAACTTTTCAATGAATTTAATGATATGTCCAATCGACTTCATATATATGAAGAACAAAACATAGAACAGCTGACCTTAGAAAAAAATAAACTTGAAGCAGTTCTAATGAGTATAGCAAATGGCGTTGTCGTATGCGATAACAATGATAAAGTAGTATTGGTCAACAACCACGCTCAAAAACTTTTGGAAGTAAGTGAGGAGAATCTTTTAAACACAGAAATACAACAATACGTAGATACTGACGGAAACTTCTGTTTTAAAGAGAAAATCGAACAATTTAAAGATACACCGCTTGAAATTATAGAATCAAAGCCAATAGAGTTTAATATCACAGTAGACAAACGCATAATAAAATCAGTAATTTCACCAATGTTTACGCGAAATAATGACTATGTCGGATATATAATCGTTATGATAGATGTAACCAAAGAAGCTGAAATGGAGCAAATGAGAACACATTTTATATCAAATGTCTCTCACGAGCTAAGAACTCCTGTAACAGTACTTAGAAGCTATATTGATACTTTATACAGCTATGGCAACGAATTTGACTATGAAACACAAAAAGAATTTATAGGAACAATTAACCAAGAAATTATAAGACTAAACAGAATGGTTAATGACATATTGGATTTTTCAAAACTTGAAGCAAATGCTGAATTAGAAAAAGAACCTGTAAATATCGTAAAACTGATAGAAGAAAGTATAAATCAAGTAGCCGTTTTGACGGAAGAGCACCATATCAAAGTTGAAGTTTCCAAAGATGAGAACATTCCTGATATTGAATTAAATTATGACAGTATAGAAAGAGCTTTTACAAACTACATGTCAAATGCAATAAAATATTCACCTGAAAACGGCACTATTAAAGTTAAAATTTCAAACTTACCTAATGAAAACGAAGTAGAAGTGACAGTGACAGATGAAGGCTGCGGAATTTCACCTGAACATCAAAAGAAAATTTTTGACAGATTTTATCGTGTAGAAAACAACACTCATACAATAAAAGGTACAGGACTTGGATTAAATTTAGTACAGACCACAATTGAAAAACATCATGGCGGAAAAGTATTTGTTCATTCAGAATTAGGAAAAGGTTCCACTTTCGGATTTATAATACCTGTAAAAGCTGCTTCACAAAACGAAAAAATGACTGTTTGTTAAATTTAAAGAGATATTGATGGATAATATAGATATTAGAGAATTAAGAATAATAAGCTACATAGCAATAATAATCCTTGTACTTATGTTTTTTAATTCATTTTTAGGGGATATATCATTTCGACTTACATATATGAATGCTAAACCTAATACAACAACTTCAACGGTATTAGACCCTAAAAATGATTATCCGATACAAAAAGACATTCCCGAAAAAGAGCAAAGATTTATAAAAGTACGAACAAATAAGAGCAAAATATATGCAGTAAAAACAATGGCTGAATATTCAATAACAGGTCATGTAGTAGCAACAAACACCAATTTTTTTCTGCGTGATGTTATGCGAACACCTTTTGATGAGGTATGTCTTATGGACATAGGACTTGTATGGGGAGAGATTGCAGATAAGAATTATGTAAAAAAGCATTTAAAATTCAAATCGACAAAAACTCTTGGTCAAGCAAGGCGACTTTCGGTATCGACTGGTGATTATAATGCTATGCCCTACAAATGGAACTATGTAAGCAGTCATATGTCACATACCCACTTAATTCCGGGAAGTGTCAACGTAATGAGTGCACTGTTAAAAATCAAAAAAAATGACATTGTAAAACTTGACGGATATTTAGTTGATATTTATACAGATAAAGGAGATGTAGTCGCACTCACAAGTCTTTCAAGATATGACAAAGATTCTACAAGCCGAGGATACGGAGCTTGTGAAGACATGTATGTAACTCAGGTTCAAATCGGTAATAAAATTTATAAATAGTATCAATAAAGTAGTTCTCTGTAAGTGAATTATCAGGCACTTTAAGAACAAACAGAGGCTTCGCCAGCTAATATGCCACTAAAAAGTTTCGCTTACGTTACTTATCACAAAACTTACTCATGCAAGCAAAAATCTCCTAAAAATCATATTATAATTCCGAAAAAACTTTTAAGCAAAAAGTCCGTTAATCTTATCAATTATATCCTGAGGATCAATTTCGTTTGTAACTTTATTGATATCTTGAGCAATTTGATACAATTTTGCAGCCTCAATCTTATCACCGGTAATTGTAATTGCTCTGGCCAAATTAAAATGAGCAAGGGCGTAATTAGGATTACACTCTATTGACTTTTTGAATAATTCTATAGCCTTTTTCACACGACCTAAATCATCAAGATAAATTACTCCTAAATTGTTATAAGCAATATCATAATTCGGATCATATTCAATGGACATTTCATATTCTTTAATAGCCTCATCTAGATCCCCCTTACCCCAATATAAAAAACCTAAATTACAATGAATTTTAGCATTTTTAGGATCCAATTCCAAAGCATTGCGATATACAGCAAGTGCGTTATTATAATCTTCTTTATCATAAAAAGCACTTCCTAAATTAATATATATATCAATATCTTCAGGAGTAAGAAGGTAAGCACTTTGATAAGATCCGATAGCAGCATTCAAATCTTTCTTAGATTCTTGATATACAAACCCTAAAGTCTGATTAATAATACTTGTCCACTGTTTTTTCGGATTAAGCGTAACAGCCGTCTGAAAATGAGAAATGGCTCCTTCAATATCACCTTTTATGTACAAAATATTTGCCAAATTAGAATGTACATCAGGCATGTTCGGCATAATTTGGATTAATTTTTCATAAACATCAACTGCACTATCATAATCACCTAATTCTTCATAAGCCTGGCAAAGATGACGATATGCCTGGATATTCAGACAATCAAGCCAAATAGCCATTTTATACTCAGTAATAGCGTCGTCAAATCTTCCTAACGTACGATAAATATCTCCTAACAAACAATACAAAGGAACAAACCCAGGTGCTTTTTCAATAGCCTTGATATAAATATCAATAGCATTATCAACACCTTTAGTATGCACCATATAAAATCCTTTAGTCAAAATAGGTATAAATTTCAAATACGAAATCGTTTTGATAACATTTTGAATAGCTTGCCCGTCAAAAGGCAGTGTAAGAATCGATAAAAGAAATTCAAATTGTGACTTTAAAAAATTTTTAAATGACCTGACTGCTGATACACTGTATAAATTCGATAGTAAAAAGTGTGCACATGAATTTCTGAAAGGTGAATATTTAATGGCCTTTTTAGCATTAATTGAGGCTTCTAAAAATCTCGCTTTTTTAGTATAAGTTTCAGCCAGTAAATAATACGCCTTTGAAAATTTCTGATTTTTAGAAATAGCCATATCTAAATAATTAATAGCCTTATCTAAATCACCTTTGTGGAAATGAGCTTTACCTATTTTAAAATAAATCTCGGCTGAATCTATGTAAGTTTCCAAAGCTCTTTGATACTCAGTAATAGCTTCATCAATATATTGAGAAGAATTATAAATATCCAAATGCCAAGCTAAATACAAATCACCCAATCTTAAATGTAAATCAGCATTCGTCGGATCATCTTGCAAGCCAATTTGACATAGCTCAATTGCATTTTTTACATTTCCAGTTTTATATTCTTTATTAATCTTTTTTTCTAAAGTCTTAGTATTTGCTGTCATGTTATTTTCTTAAACCCAAATCTGCACTATAATATTTATTTTAATTAATATTATATAAAAAAGCAAGTTATTTAGATATATTTAGTGTATAATATGTAAAAAACAGGAGTATTTATGAATAAAATTTATTTTGTTGATGTAACAAACAGGGACGGTGTACAAACATCAAGATTGGGGCTTGCAAAACTCCAAAAAACAATTATCAATTTAATGCTTGATGACATGGGAATAACTCAATCAGAATTCGGTTTTCCTACAACAAGCCATGAAATTAATTATTTAAACGGAAACTTGGAACTTGTTGAACACAACGTTATAACAAAAACAAAACTTTCAGGCTGGATGCGAGGAATAGCAGATGACGTAGAGTTATCATTTAAAAATGTACCGAAACTTAAAAATTTAAATCTTTCCCAATCGACTTCCGAGCAAATGATTCATGGAAAATACCTGGGTAAAAAAACACCTCAAGATATCATAAATATGACCTGTGAAGCAGTAGAATGTGCCGTATCAAAAGGTGCTGAAACAATCGGAGTAAATGCTGAAGATGCCTCAAGAAGTGATATTGATTTTCTAATAAAATACGCAAAAGAAGCAAAAAAAACAGGAGCACATCGTTTCAGATACTGTGATACCCTTGGCTATGAAGATCCCAAAACAACTTATGACAGAATTTACAAAATAGCTAAAGCAACAGAAATGCCGATTGAATTGCATTTCCATAATGACTTAGGTATGGCTGCAGCATGTTCTGTTATGGGAGCGAAAGCTGCAATTGATGCTGGAGTTGATGCTTATATAAATACAGCAATAAACGGAATGGGAGAACGTGCTGGAAATGCAGACCTTGCCTCTTGTCTGCTTGCAGTATTAAAATCTGCAGGATTTAAAAATAAATATCAAATAGATGAAAAAATTGATTTAAGTAAAATTTGGAAACTTGCAAAATATACAGCTTACGCATTTCGCGTTCCTATTCCAATAAATCAGCCTGCCGTCGGTGATAATGCTTTTGCACATGAATCAGGAATCCATGCCGATGGAGCTTTAAAAGATAGAAGAAACTATGAACTGTATGATTTTGAAGAACTAGGCAGAGGTGAGCCTGAAATTATTGAAACAGGCAGAATGATTACAACAGGAGAATACGGCGGAATAAAAGGTTTCAGAAACGTATATGAAAACCTTGAATTAGAATTTAAAGACGAACATGAAGCAAGAAATATTTTGGAACTTGCAAGATATGCAAACGTCCATACTCAACAACCGCTTACTGACAGTGAATTGCGTTTCATATATTACTATCCTGAAATAGCTGCTAAAGTTATGACAGTATCTCCATATTACGAACCTAAAGGTGCTATAAAAGAGCGTGTCGATGCTCATTTACTGACTATGCCGCATAAAATTATTTAAAATTTTTGTAAACAATTCTTAATATATAAGCAAAAATTAAATTTCAAGGACATTATACAAGAATTGAATACAAAAAGGAGATCTATATGATAAAAATTGACACGATTTCATCAGGAAAAACATATAATAAAGATAATTTTCAAAAAAACAAAATACAAAAACATACATGCAATAACTGCGAAAGCAAAGATATAGATGAAAAGAGAATTTTTAATGCAATGCAGGCACTCGCTCTAGGGTCAATGATTGCATTTACACCTTCTATGGTATCTTGCGGAAAAACAGAATTGGAAGACTGTGACCACCCTAATCATATAAATCCTCCTTTTCCAAATGACTCTACTGACATTGATGTAGATACAATATACACTGGTAAAACATACGAAGTACCTGAGCTTATAATGCAAAGGTATAAAGTATCAGACAATGACACTTTAAAATTCGGCTCAGTAACATTCTCTCCCGGTGTAGTTCATGTACCTTATAATGCCCATAAATCTTCAGAATTGCAAACCGTATTAAATTTTATTGATGTATTAGGACTTCAAACTCAAAATATAAACAAAGAATATGTGACAAAATCCTTTGCCTACAATGAAATTCCAGCACAGCTGACCTGGCTTAACGAAAAAACTGGTACAGTAAATCAGTTAAAATATAACGGCTATGAAAGTGAAGATAATTCTATAAAAATGGATTTAATATCAATTCCAGAAGAGACTTCTCCGATAGAAAGAAGATTAAATTTAATAGCAGCAGGCAATGACAAACTTCTTGTACATATTTATGATAAAGAAGGCAAAACAAAATTATCAGAACAGCTATTTACTCTAGATAACGATACTATATCTCAATTTAATATAAATGATAATAATAATTTTGAAAAAGTGTGCGAATACTCTAGAGGTAATAATCCAAGTTCTGTATCAGCAAAAGATAAAGCTGGAAACACATATAAGCTGGCAAATTTTGACATACTAACAGCCATTTCCGAAGAAAAATAATTTATATTGCCCATTTCCTTTTTGTGATAGAATAAAAACAAAAAAGGAGATGTCAAATGGGACAAACTTTAGCAGAGAAAATAATATCAGAACATGCTGGACATAACGTAAAAGCAGGTGAGTTAGTAATAGCAAAAGTAGATGTATGTGCAGTACAAGATGGTACTGGCCCCTTAACGGTACAAGAATTCAAAAAGTTAGGTAAGACCAAATTAAACAATCCTGCAAGAACAATCCTTTTTATAGACCATGCATCTCCAAGTCCCAGAAAAGAATTATCAAATACGCATACAGTATTGAGAGATTTTTCAAAAGAATACGGTGCTGTATTATCAGATGTAGGAGCTGGAGTTTGTCATCAAAGATTAATCGAAAGTTTTGTAAATCCTGGTGAAATTTTGGTAGGAGCAGATTCTCATACCTGCACATCAGGTGCATTGGGTGCTTTTGCAACAGGCATGGGCTCTACAGACATAGCTGTTGCTATGGCACTTGGAAAAACCTGGCTTAAAGTACCGCAAACTTTTAAAATTGTTGTAAACGGCAAATTCCAAAAAGGAATCTGCTCAAAAGATTTGATGTTGCATCTGATAGGACTTATAGGAGCTGATGGTGCAACATATAGAGCTTTGGAATTTTGCGGAGAAACCATTGAGAATATGGAAATGTCTGAAAGGTTTACTCTTGCAAATATGGCAGTAGAGGCTGGTGCAAAAGCCGGACTTTTTGTCGCAGATGAAAAAACAAAAGAATATTTAAAATTCCATGGAAGAGAAGATAAATTCCGTTCAATAAAACCCGACAGCGATGCTGTGTATGAAAGAATTATTGAAATCAATGCAGAAGATATAAAGCATACAATATCTTGTCCTCATACAGTAGATAATACTAAAACAGTTGATGAATTAGGAAAAGTAAAAGTAGATCAAGTATTTATCGGCACATGTACAAACGGCAGAATTGAAGATTTAAGAATAGTTGCTGGCATTTTGAAAGGTAAAAAAGCAAATCCGAATGTCAGACTGTTAATATGTCCTGCTTCAAAAGAGGTATATCTTAAAGCACTTGATGAAGGGTTAATAAATATATTTGTGGAGGCAAATGCCGCAATTTTACCACCTGGCTGCGGACCATGTGTAGGGGTACATGCTGGAACTCTTGCAGATGGGGAAGTTTGTCTTGCAACACAAAACAGAAACTTTCAAGGCAGAATGGGAAATACAAAAGGTTTTATTTATTTATCCTCACCTTATGTCGCTGCTTACAGTGCGATTAACGGATATATTTCTGCTGAATAAATTAATTATAATTTTTTAAGAAAAAAGATAACCCTTATATTATAAGCATTAGTGCAAGCAATTTATGACAAATATTCCTTACTATATTTGTAAGGAGAAATTATGTCAGGTTCAAAGCTGCAATATAAAAAAATGTCACTGGAGGAACTCGTCGTTTTGGCACAACAAAACGACCTGAGAGCTTTAGAAGAACTTATAAAAAGGGAACAAAAAAATGTCTATGCCGCTTTTTCATATCTTTCTGATAAAAAAGAGAATGTATCTGACTTAACTCAAGAAGCTCTAATGAGAGTAGCTAAGAATATAAGCTCGTTGAAAAATCCAAAGAATTTTAAAAGCTGGCTAAATACAATCATTGCAAACTTATTTTATGATGAGCTTAGAAAATCCTCAAGAAAACCAGATACAATATCAATAGATGATGAATCTTGTGAAAATTCAACTTTTGATGTGCTATCACTCATACCTGATAAAAAATGTAAACCCCATGAAAAATGTATAACTAATGAATTGGAAAAAATAATAAAAGATGCAATACTCAATTTGCCTGAACAATTCAGAATAGCAATAGTACTTAGAGAATTGCAAGGGCTAAGCTATGAAGAAATTGCAAAAGCAACTAATGCAAGTGTAGGAACTGTAAAATCTAGAATTGCACGAGCAAGATGTAAGCTCCAAGAAGGATTGCGTACTTATATTTGATTGAAAGGAGTAAAAATGCAACAACAATTAACTTGTGAGCAAGTAAGTGCACTACTCACATATTATGTAGAAAACAAACTTAATGAACCGCTAAAAAAATATGTAGAATACCATTTAAGCATTTGTCCTGAATGCAGTGAAAAACTAAAAAAACTAAAAAAAATTGCAAGCAATTTTAATGAAATATCTAAAAAAATTCATGAAGAAGACCAAGACTTTGAAAATCCATATAAAACAAAACAATATGAAGATTTCAAACTAAATCTTTCTGCATATATTGACAATGAACTAAGTGATGAAGAAAGTATAAGAATTAAAAAAATTGCAATTTCAAATCCTATAGCAAGAAAAGATTTAGAGGATATCTACACATTCAAAAGACTTTTACATTCATCTTTTGATAAAACCAAAAATGAAGCAAGGCAAGATTACTCAAAAAACATATTAAATAATATATACTCACTCCACTGCACAAACAAACTGGACCCGTTTTATTTAATAATGACAATTTTTTCAGTAATAGTTGCAGTAATAATTTTAGGGGTAGTAAATATTTTAATAATTTAGACTTTCAAATCAGAACCTGAAAATTTCTTATAAGCGAGTTTTTGATAAGCCTCCATGGATAAAGGCTTATTATAAACTTTTATATTTTGATTAGGCTCATTGACTGAAAGATTTTTATTTTTGGCAAGTATCTCTTTTTGTTTTCTTGCAGCATATTCATTACGTAAAATCGGAGTAAGTATGTTACAAGAGACAATAGATCCAATTGTATTAGTAATCATGCTTATACCGCTTTTAAAACTTTTAAACTCCTCAAGTACATCACCTTGCATATTTTTTGAAATATCAGTAGATATTTTTCCAATATCTTTAATGTCATTATCTTTAATAAATTTATCTATTTTAGGTGTTGTGAGCTTACCACGTTTTACAAGATTTACTCCAAAATTTGTAAATGCATTAGTAACTAAATAAAAAGAAAGTATATTAATTGCAGCATCAGCACATTCTTGAGGAATTAAAAAAAGTTTTTCTTTTTTAGAAATTTTATCGTTGAAAGCGACAGCCATAACTTGAGCCGCAGCAGACAAAGTCCAGCTCAAAACTCCTGTATGCACAAGCATTTTACCGGGTTCTTCACCATAATGTTTGTAAAGATAATTTTTGGCTGCCATAAATTTTTTTGATGCAATTTCAGCAAAATTACTTAGAGGTGTCATTTTTTACACCTCCTGACTTTTCAATAAATTTATTAGTTAAATATTTTGTCAATGGAGCATCTATCACAAAATTAGTAATTGACATAACAAACAAAGAAAGAATTGTACCAAGAGTTTTTCTATACTGTTTCATCGCTTCACTGATATCACTGACAGCATTTGATGGTGAGAAAAATGTATTTAAACTGTTGAGCTCAATTTTCTTTCCAAGTTTATTGACAGAAGAAGGCAACTTAGACCATTTATTAATTGCCCCTATACAAGCGTATCTGATGAGTACGCCCGTAGAAGTTCCTGCTATAATTTTTGCAATTGTACGACAAACTGAAACTTTTCTTGTATCATTATCAACACTTTTATTATGTGCATCAATGAATGGTTGTGACATTAATGCAGACACACCTAAAATTAGTCTGTTTTCCGGTGAGGAAATTTCACTACCCACCCACTTGATTCTTTTTTGCCACTTTTCACTACCTATCGTTGCATTAGGAATACAGTCATAAAAAGCCTGCTGTATTTTTTGTTTGCCAGATTTAGCAACACGATACAGAGTTGAGTCTATAATATATGATTTTATTCCTGCTAGTGACATATTTCTACCCAAGTCAATAAAGATAATGAAAGCTGATAATTGCTTGCAAAAATTATATTATTACAAAAATTTTACAAAAAAAATACCT
>CASGAK010000144.1 GCA_949299435.1 uncultured bacterium | reverse complement strand
TTAGACAAAGTATAATCCCAAGAATTTACTTCCCCGTTATACATTTCAGAATACTTTATAATTTCAGCTAATTTTGAATAGACTGTTTTTAATTTTTCAACAGTTACTTTCTTTTGATAATTACCGATTACAACAGGCAAAGTCATAGCTGCAACAATACCTATAATTCCCAAAGTTATCAACACCTCCGCTATTGTAAAAGCTCTTTTCATAACCGCCTCCTTATCGTTGTAAATTTAATTTGATATATTCAATATTATATTGATTATATCAATATTAATTACATAATTTGAAAACCTTTGTCAATACTCTATACTTTTGATATATGAATATATCTGATTGGAATAATGATGAAATATTGCGTCTTGTTATGGCAAAAGGGCATGTAACTCAAAAAATTCTTCTCGAAAAACTGGAGAAACAAAAAGGTCATTCAGTTCCCCAAAGTACTTTTTCCTGCAAAATAAAAAGGAATGGTCTGAAACTTTCAGAATTTCAAGATATTTGTAATATCTTAGGATATGAAATTATACTCAAACAAAAATAGCCCTTATAATAGATTAAAATTATACCTTCACTCCCTAAAAACCTTGCTCTCGCAAGTATGCTCTGTGATTTGCCGTCTGATATGCCTGCTTCCCTATCATATCGCGGGATTTTCTCGGACAACTTTTACCAGTCTGTTTGTTAAAAAGAGCACTAAAATTGTTACAAATATTTGAAGTTTTATATGTTTGTGTTAATATCAATTTACGATTAGATGATTAGACTTTAAAAAGGGGAAAAATATGATTTCAGTAAACGACTTAAAAACAGGTTTGACATTAGAACTCGATAACGGTCTATGGTCAGTTGTAGAATTTCTTCACGTTAAACCGGGCAAAGGTGCAGCGTTCGTAAGAACAAAATTAAAAAACGTAGAAACAGGACAAGTTATTGAAAAAACATTCAGAGCAGGTGAAAAAGTTGGTAAAGCAACTCTTGACAGACGCGAAATGCAATATTTATACAAAGAAGGTGCAGATTACGTTATGATGGATAACGAAACTTATGACCAGTTGCACTTATCTGAAGATCAAATCGGTGACGGACTTAAATATTTAAAAGAAAACATGAATGTACAAGTATTGATGCATGATTCAAGAATAATCGGTGTAGACATTCCTGCTCACGTTGAATTAGAAGTAGTCGATACACCTCCTTCTGAAAAAGGAAACACTGCTCAAGGCGGTACAAAACCTGCTAAATTAGAAACAGGTGCCGTAGTAAACGTTCCTTTCTTTGTATCAAACGGAGATGTAATCAGAGTAGATACAAGATCTAATGAATACTTAGACAGAGTATAAGCTGAAAAATTATTTATGAAAGGCTAGAAAATGAAATTTGATATAGAATACATTGAAAAACTTGCAAAGGTATTAGCTGACGGCTCATTAACAGAAATATCTCTAGAAGATGGAGAACAAGCTATTACAATTCGCAAAGACATGATAGCAGGCACTCCGATTGTAGCAGCTGCAGCACCTGCACCTCAAGCAGTCCAAGCAGCACCGCAAGCAGCTACTGCTCCAGCAAAAGAAGAAGTAAAAAGAGGAAAACCTCTTACATCTCCAATGGTAGGTACATTCTACAAATCTCCATCACCTGATGCTAAACCTTTTGTAGAAGTAGGCCAAACCGTAAAACAAGGTGATGTGGTTTGTATTGTAGAAGCAATGAAACTTATGAACGAAATCGAATCTGAATTCTCTGGTACTATTACCGAAATTTGTGTAGAGAACGGTCAACCTGTAGAATTTGGACAAGTATTAATGTATATAGAATAGTAAAAGGGACATATTAGGTGAAAAGTTTCAAAACTTTTCACCTTTTGTTATATCTGCCGAAGTTCGGTATGAAAAAGGGATAAGTGATATGTTTAAAAAAGTATTAATAGCAAACCGCGGTGAAATTGCCGTAAGAATAATAAGAGCTTGCAGAGAGATAGGAATTCCAACGGTTGCAATATATTCTCAAGCTGATGCAAACTCACTTCACGTAAGACTTGCAACAGAGGCTTATTGTATAGGACCTGCTCAAAGTGCAAAAAGTTATTTAAGTATTCCTGCAATAATTTCAGCAGCCTTAGTATCTGGTGCTGATGCAATACACCCTGGATACGGCTTTATGTCAGAAAGAGCTGATTTTGCTGAGATTTGCGAAAAACATGGCATCAAATTTATTGGACCTACAGCTGAAGCTATGAGAAAAATGGGAGATAAAGCAACAGCTCGTAAGACTATGATTGAAAATGATGTACCAGTAACACCTGGTACCGGCATACTAAAAACTCCGCAAGAAGTTAAAGAGTTTGCGAAAAAAGCAGGATATCCTATTATTTTAAAAGCCACAGCAGGTGGCGGCGGAAAGGGTATGAGAATTTGCAGATCAGATGAAGAAGTTGATGTAAACATGAGCCTATGTCAGACAGAAGCTCAAAACTTTTTCGGAAACCCTGATGTATATGCAGAAAAATTTTTAGAAAATCCAAGACACATAGAAGTACAAATTTTAGGTGATCAATATGGCAATGTAGTTCACTTAGGCGAACGTGATTGCTCAATCCAAAGACGTCACCAAAAATTACTAGAAGAAGCCCCATCACCGGCGATTGATGAAGCTACAAGAAAAGAAATGGGAGCAGCCGCAGTAAGAGCAGCTAAAGCTATCAATTATGAAGGTGCAGGGACTTGTGAATTCTTACTGGATCATGATGGAAAATGGTATTTCATGGAAATGAATACCCGTATCCAAGTAGAACATTGCGTTACAGAAATGATTTCAAATGTTGACTTAGTAAGAGAACAAATTATGGTAGCCTCAGGTGAGCCCCTTGACTTTACTCAAGATGATATCATTTTAAGAGGTCATGCTATTGAATGTAGAATTAATGCTGAAAACCCTGCAAAAGACTTTATGCCAAATCCGGGACAAATTACAGGATATGTAACACCTGGCGGATTTGGAGTAAGAGTTGATTCTCACGTATATCAAGATTATAAAATTCCGCCATACTATGACAGTATGATAGGAAAATTAATTTGCTGGGGCAGAACAAGAAACGAAGCTAGACGCAGAATGTACAGAGCATTGAAAGAATATGTTATCACTGGCGTTGAAACAACAATTCCGTTCCATCAGGATATAATAGAGGATCCGGTGTTTATGAGTGGAAACTTCAATACAGGATTTATTGAAGATTTTTACAAAAGAACAGGAAAAAATAATAAATAAATCCAATAAATAATTTGGTTTAAATAAAAAAGACCGATTTAAAAATCGGTCTTTTTTATTATATTAATATTTGCAATAAATCTTTAATAAATCAATTAAGTCAAAAATCAAAAAAATCTTTAACAGGAATTTCCAAAACTTCAGAAATATCAATCAACAACCCTAAACTTACACATCTTCTTGCGGTTTCAATTTTTGCAAGATGTTCACGTGAAATATCGAGCTTTTCAGCGAGCTGATTTTGAGAAAGCCCCTTTTCTTTCCTCTTTTTAAATATATTACGTCCTAATTGTAAAATTTTTGTAGTCTTATTGTTCACAAAAACATTTTATGTGGTATATTATAAAATGTATGTAGCCTAAAAGAGAACAAATAGGAGGAATTATGCTTCAAAAGGGATTTACGATGGCAGAAGTATTAATAACATTAGGTATAATCGGGATAGTAGCCGCGATGACA
>CASGAK010000143.1 GCA_949299435.1 uncultured bacterium | reverse complement strand
TGCTTTTTGTTCTTCAGCATTTGCTTTTTGGGTGGTCTGTTCTTCTTCTTTATCTTCATCAAGTACTGACTTTGTAGGTCTTCCAAATATAGCATGTACTCCTTTTGTTGTCATTTTAGCTAGGAATGGTGATATAATTGCAAGGGGTATTGCAATTCTTAATGGTACACCAGCCAAATTCC
Organism: uncultured bacterium; assembly: GCA_949299435.1. GTDB lineage: Bacteria > Cyanobacteriota > Vampirovibrionia > Gastranaerophilales > Gastranaerophilaceae > Scatenecus. The sequence goes on along the minus strand of CASGAK010000143.1, from coordinate 2,092 downwards.
TAAAGAAGTTACCTGATTTTCTGAAAATATTCATATTCCATTTAGCATTTGATCTTCTTGCTAAAATAGTTTCGTTACCAATGTTAATAAGTTTACCGATTTGTTTAAACAATTTAGTTATAGGATTTTTAACATTTGCGTTCAGCATCTTTTTAAGTTCATTCTTGTGTTGTTTGTAGATATTTTTATCAGATAATAATCCGCCTCTGACATCATCATTAAATTGTTTTAATGCTTTTCTGTATGCCTCTACTTGTTCAGTTGTCATGCCTGCATATTTTAAACCGCCGACTTTATGCATAGCAACGATGCCTAATGGCATTGCCATAAAGTATGTAAAGTCGTTGACAAATCTTTCAATTAAAGTTTTACCTTTTTCACCTTTTGGTGCATTGAAAGTATTAATCAGCATATCTGCAAAGATACCAGCTTGCATAGCAACAGCAATCTTACCGCCAGCAAATCTGTTTGTGCAACCTTCTAATAGCCATGCAAGAGCTTTGGGGAATGCTCGTCCTAATGCTGTTGAGTTACCTTTACCAAGTGCTGCCTTGTACTTGTTAAGATATTCTTTGAATGATATAACCCTTCCGAACATGTGAGAAGAAAATTTGCCGAAAGAACCGCCTTTTCGCCAGATAGATACCTTTATATCACCGCTTTTTGTCGCATTTTCTAATGCCTGCATTACTTTTTCCGAGTGGGCTGTTATATCTGATTTTACAAGATTGTATTCTGCAATAGAAGAAAAGCCCATTTTTCGTATTTTTATTCTGTTTGCAAGTCTTTCTAATGCGGATATGTTATTGCATTTAGCTAATCTGTCAGGTTTTACACCTAAAAGTTCCAGCTCTTTTTTCTGTATTAGAAGAGCTTTTTCATTAAATGGTTTTCCTTTAAGGCTTTTTCTAAATTTATCAATTTCATCTTGAGCAAGTCCATATTGTTCAAGTCTTTGAGGATTTACGTCTTTTCCTCTAATCCAAGAAAATCTGTTGGAATTACTTGATATTGGTTTTAAGTACTCATCAAATACCTGCTGCATATCCATAGCAAGGAATCCATGGACCCCTTTGCCTGGCGTTTTTGCAAAATGCCATTCTGGTTGAGTCGAATGATTAGCAAGTGCATAGGCTATATCATTTTTTTCTGTTAGCCAATGTCCAAAATCTTTACCTTTACCGAATATTTTATTGAAAAAACTACCTATAGGGTTTTTATTCCAACTTGTAGCTATTTTGTCACCGAAAGCTCCTAATTTGCCAAAAGCCGATTTCTCATAGTCTGTTGCACATTTTTTGTTAAAAACGTCCATACCTTGAGATATTCCATACCAAATTGCGGCTCCTGTTCCTGCATATAATAAAGGGTTAGTTTCTTCACCTGTTGAGGCTTTTACTCTGTTTGCGATGTATGAATTGTCCACTCCCTCTTTTATTTTTTCTTTATCGATATTTACAGGCAATACTTGTCCGTTTGTTGCCTGCATTGGGATATTATTATATTGTTGATTTAAGTAACTAACCATTTTCTACTATTTCCCCTATATATTCTTTAAAACATTTTTTGTCTGAAAATTGCCTATAATTCATATTTTTAACTTATTATGTAAAGTTTTGTAACAACTTTTCTAAAAACTGAAATATATAAATAGTTATATACTTTATATATACATAAGACGAAACTAAAAAAGAGAGGCTTGAAAATATGGCAGTTGCAAATTTGAAAAAAATTGATGACAAACTGAAAGATATGTATCAAGACAAAGTAACAGCAGCAGTACCAGCAGCACCTTATGAAGATCGTTCAGAAGTATTGCTTGCTCAAATGAATTTTATTGCAATTGCTAATAAACAGGCTTTGCATTTAATATAAAAGATTTTTACTAATATATTTAACTCCAATTAATTTTTCCCCTACAAATTTTGTACCTGATTTTTTCCAAAAATCAGGTTTTTTTTATGTTTTATAAATGTAAAGTTTTATTAAAATTACTAAAGATTATAGGAAAAATACCGATATAAAATACAAAGGTCGATACAGAAAGGAACCAAGACGATGGGAATGGCAGCATCACAAGCGAGATTACTGA
>CASGAK010000142.1 GCA_949299435.1 uncultured bacterium | reverse complement strand
TTTTTAAAAACATATTTTATGCCCTATATAAAGTATAACAAATACGACAATTGTTATGGAAATATGGTATGTGTGTATATGACAAGTGGTGGAATGTTTGCTTTCGGGTATGACAAAAATGGTGGAGATATAGTTTATTTTGTAGATGGTAAGTATAATGAAAATGCTTCTATCAAAGAAAATACAAGGAATGTTTTTGCTTTCCAGTTCAACAAAAAGAATGGCTACGCACCTGAAGGTGGACTTGCAGGAGAAGATACTGCTATAGGTCAAAGAGAAAACAGAAAAACTACTGTAGAGCCTTATGTTATGAATTGGGACGGTACTTATGAAGATTTGATTAACAACACCGGTCGCGGTTGTAATTTAACCCGAAGTGCAGCAAGAGCTACTTTTTGCACAAAACTTCTGCAAATGAATGACTGGAAAATTACTGATGATTTCCCTTGGTAATATTTTCCCCGCTAAGGCTATAAACAAACTTTATTTTTATGATATTCTAAATTTATGAAAAAATGGGTTTATGTAGTCTTAGTTTTGGTATTTTGCGGATTGGTTTTGAAAGCCTGCCTACATAGGGATTATCCTGAAACTATGCAGGCTCAGACAAATATAAAAAGTGATGTCGAAATGGTTGTATTTCCGCCAGCACAAAAGACGGTGACGATTAACGGGGTTGATTATTTGCAATCTCAGGCACCGATTGGAAAATTTGGCGGAGAGATACATTCTTCTACTATCGGAGAAGGACCAAAGACATTCAATCCGTTTAATTCAAAGGACAATATTTCCTCTTTGATGTCTGAGGTTATGTATGACGGGCTTTTGTCTACAGATGCAGAAACCGGAGAGCCGATTCCAAAACTTGCAAAATCTTTTGAAATTATCGGTAATGATTATATAATCCATCTTAGAAAAGGAATAAGATGGTCTGACGGTAAAGAGATTACTGCTGATGATGTGCTATTTACCTGGCAGAATATAATTTTTGACGGATTCGGAAACACTTCCACACGAGATTCATTGGTAATTGACGGGCAGTTGCCCACTGTTGAAAAAATCGATAAATATACGGTAAAATTCTCCACAATAAAACCGTTCGCACCTTTTATCAGAATGCTATCCACTCCTATCGCTCCAAAGCACGTATTTGCACCTGCAGTAAAAAAAGGTAAGGATTATTTCTATACATTCTTATCGACAAACTCTGATCCTAAAACTTTTGTGACCTCAGGAGCTTTTAAATTGAAAGAGTATGTGCCTGCTCAAAGAGTGGTTTTTGAAAGAAATCCTAATTATTATATGATTAATAAAAATAATGAGAAATTACCTTATTTGAACAGACTTGTATATTTTATTGTTGCGGATTTGAATAATGAAGTTTTAAAATTTGAGGGGGGCGAGTTGGACGTAATCAACCTCCAGGGAGCTAATGTTGCAAGGTTTAAGGAACGTGAGGCTCATTCAGATTACAAAATTTACAATCTTGGTCCTAGCACAGGTACGATGTTTTTAACAATGAATTTAAATGACCGCAAAAATAATGAGGGAAAATATTACGTTAATCCGATTAAGCAAAAATGGTTTAGAGATTTGAATTTTCGTCTTGCTTGTGATTATGCGATTGACAGAAAAAATATGGTGTTGAATATCGCAAATGGACTTGGAGAACCGCTTTATACAGCGGAAAGCCTTAATTCAATATTCTTAAATAAAAAACTACAGCCCTATCCGAAAGATTTGAATAAAGCACGTGAATACCTTATAAAATCAGGATTTTACTGGGATAAAAAAGGTCATTTAAGAGATAAAGACGGAAATCATGTAGAGTTTGATTTATACACAAATGCAGGTAATACTGAACGTGAAGCAATCGGGGTTATGGTAAAACAGGATTTGGAAGATTTGGGTATGAAAGTTAATTTCAAACCTATAGAGTTCAATACACTTGTAAATAAACTTGTCAATACTCTTGATTGGGATATGGTAATTATGGGACTTACAGGCTCTCCATTGGAGCCAAACGGCGGTAAAAACGTATGGTTATCTGACGGTACTTTGTATATGTTTAATCAACGCTTGGAGGGTGATGAAAAAAGTCCGCGTTTCGATTGGGAAAACGAAATTGATGAGATTTATATAAAAGGAGCACTTGCGACATCTTTTGAAGAACGTAAAAAATATTATGATGAATATCAACGGATCGCTTATGAACAAAAACCTTTTATCTACATTTATTCACCGATAATTATTACGGCAATCAGAACTAAATTTAAAAATATTTTTCCCTCAGGTTTGACAGGGATTACCTATAATTTGGAAGAAATTTATATTGACGGGGAGGATAAATAATGCAAGTATTTTTATATATTTTAAAACGGATTTTGCAGTCAATTCCTTTGTTGATAATAGTTTCATTGATAAGTTTTTTTATAATAAGATTATCGCCAGTAGATCCTTTAGCGGAATTAAAGTTAAATCCGTCAGTTTCCAAAGAGACACTTCAAAAGGAAACTGAGCGTTTGGGATTGGACAAGCCGATTATAGTGCAATATGGCAAATGGGCAAAATCATTTGTAAAAGGTGATCTTGGAATCACCTCAAACGGGGAGCAGGTAAGTACAAAGTTAAAGGAGAGAATCCCAAATACACTTTTGCTTGCTGTGGTGGTAATTTTTATGACTTGGATTGTCGGAGTACCTTTAGGTGTGATTGCGGCATTAAAATGGAAATCGCCCGTAGATAGAATACTTACGGTATTGACGAGTATCGGTATGGCAATCCCTTCATTTTTCTTTGCGGTTTTATTGTTGTTGTTTGCAGTAAAGACAGGCTGGTTCCCTGTAGGTGGACTTACTTCTTCCAATTTTGCAGAAATGTCATTGGGAGGGAAAATTTGGGATATAGCTCATCATCTTGTATTACCGGTAACGGTTTTATTTACTATTTCACTTGCAGGGTTGCAAAGGCAGATGAGGGCAAATTTATTAGATGTATTGGACAGTGATTACGTAAAATTTGCAAAAGCTAAAGGATTGTCAGAATTTAAAGTTGTATATAAACATGCACTGAGAAATGCTATAAATCCGATGATTACATTATTAGGCTTTGAATTTGCAGGATTGTTAAGCGGGGCAGCTTTAACAGAATATGTATTTCAATACCCTGGCTTAGGACGTTTGATTTTGGAAGCCGTATTACGGTCTGATATAAACCTCGTAATGGCATCGTTAATGATGGGTGCAATTATGCTTATTGCAGGGAATTTGATTGCTGATATTCTTTTAATTATAACCGACCCGAGAATAAGAGTTAAAGGGGGCGTGTCATGATAAAAGATATCTTTAAACAGCTTTGGAAAGATAAATTCGCTCGTATGGCACTGATTTTATTGGGAATTATATATCTTTCATTATTTTTCGCGGATTTTATAGCTCCTTATACAAAAGATTTTTCTGATAGAACAATGGCCTATGTCCCACCTTCAAAAGTTTTTGTAATTGATGAAAACGGAAAATTGTCCAAGCCTTACACATACAATTACAGACGGGATTTCGACGGTGAAAATTTAAAAATTGTATATTCCCTAGACAGGAGTCAAAAGCATTATATAAAATTTTTTGCACAAGGAGAGCCGTATAAATTTTTAGGACTGATTCCTATGAAAAGGCATCTTTTTACAACAGATAAAGACGGTCGGATATTTTTATTAGGTACCGATATAAACGGTAGAGATGTATTTTCAAGATTGCTTTTTGGCGGAAGAATTTCTATGACAATCGGATTTTTAGCATTATTTGTTCTGTTCCCGATAGGGCTTTTGTATGGCGGAATTTCAGGATATTTTGGCGGGAAAGTCGATACTGTTATGATGCGTTTTGCAGAAGCGGTTATGTCTATTCCAAGTTTTTATCTTTTGATAATTCTTGCCTCAGTTCTGCCTTCTGGTATGACAAGTATTCAAAGATTTATTCTGATTGTCGTTATCTTGGCACTTGTCGGCTGGGCAGGATTTGCAAGAGTTGTCAGAGGAATGGTGCTATCTGTTAAAAATCGTGAATTTGTCCAAGCTGCACGCTCAATAGGTCAATCAAGATTAGCTATTATTGTAAAACATATACTTCCGCAGACAACGAGTTTTGTAATAGTGGCTATGACATTGTCGGTGCCATCTTATATTCTCTCGGAATCAGGACTCAGCTTTTTAGGACTCGGTATTCAGCAGCCTGATGCAAGCTGGGGAAATATGCTGAAAGAAGCTCAGGAGTTTACAAATATAATCTCTCGTCCGTGGCTTTTGACACCGGGATTTTTAATTTTTGTTGCGGTCTTGGCATTTAACCTTATAGGTGATACAATAAGAGATGTTCTTGACCCGAAAAATAAGGTGAGATAGTGTGGAAATATTAGCTCAATTGTTTGATTTTAATATAATTGAAAGAGTTCTTTCAGCAGTCTTATTGGGATTTGCAATAGGACTTGAGCGTGAAATGACAAATAAATACGCAGGACTTCGTACTAATATTTTGGTATGCGTTGGAGCTTGTGTTTTTACGATAATTTCAATATACGGTTTTCCAGAGGTATCAGTCACAGGTGATGAATTAGGAACAAGAGATACTGCTCGTGTTGCAGCTCAGGTTGTAACAGGTATCGGTTTTATAGGTGGCGGTACCGTATTGAGACATGGGGCAAATGTTTTCGGACTTACGACAGCTGCTACTCTTTGGGTATCTGCTGCTATCGGTATGGCTTGCGGTACAGGCATGTATGGATTGGCAATTGTATCAACAATATTTACTATAATTGTGCTGGTATCTGTTAGAATTTTTGAGAAAAACATTTTGGTCAATAGTACAAAAAACAGAAAACGAGTAAAAATTAAATTAGCTTGCGTAAGTGAAAATGTTGATGAAATCTATAAATTTATAATGGATAATTTCACTCAAATTATAGAAATTAATAAAAAACAAAGTAACAAATTTGAAAACTGTACAAATATTTCATTTACTGCCGATGTCTTAAAACGTCGTCCTGTGCAAGCGATGTATAAAGAATTTGAAAATCTTATAGGTATAGAATCTATTACAATATTAGAACCTGATGAATTTTAAAAAGTCAAGTATAGATTGAGTATTCAGAAGTATTGTGCGTTGTTCCGACGCAACGAAAATTCTTATGATTTTGAATATCCTTGCATAAGATAAAAACATTTGTTATAATAAAAAGGTAGACGATGAAAACCTTGTAAAAGAATGAAAGGAGCTGGAAATGCACGCTATGAGAGGATTTACGGGGGGGGGGGGCACCGCGAAAATACCCG
>CASGAK010000141.1 GCA_949299435.1 uncultured bacterium | reverse complement strand
TGTAGTAGGTAAATATTTTTGGATATATATGCAATGAAATTCATTTAAATATTAATTTGGTGAAAGCTCGATAGGATATATGTATCGAGCATTGCGTGTATTATTGAAAAATAGAAAAGGATAAGGTAAAAAACTTCATGGATTTTTTATGGATTATCGCGGTTATTGTGGTAATAGCATTAGTCGCTGTGCTGATTATCCAGCAAAACAAAGTTAAGTCCGTTTTGAATGAGATTGAAAAAGACAAAAAAGCCTTAGTAGAGAAAGAAAAAATTCTTTTGAAAGAAGCAAAAATCAAAGCAATCGAAGAACTTCAAAATGATAGAGACAAATTAAACGAGGAAGAAAGAGAACGCAGACAAGAAATTGCAAGATTAGAAACAAAACTGGCTAAAAGAGAAGATGTTCTTGAAGATAAAATTCAAGAATACACAGAAAAAGAAATTCAAGTACAAAAAAAGATAGATGAATTACTGGATAAAGAAGATTATCTTGCAGAAATAGTTCAAAAACAAACAACAGAATTAGAAAGAATTGCAGGCATGAGTGCAGAAGAAGCAAAAAATATGCTTCTTGATCAATTAAAACATGACTTAGCACAAGAGCAAATGCAGTTGATAAGAGAAAACGAAGCTAAAATAAAAGAATCGGCACTTGAAAAATCAAAAGAGATTCTATCAACTACAATGCAAAGATGTATGATAGAGCAGGTTGTAGAAACAACTGTATCAGTAGTAGCATTGCCTAATGATGAAATGAAAGGCAGAATAATCGGTCGTGAAGGTCGTAATATAAGAGCATTAGAAACATTGACCGGTGTCGATTTAATCATAGATGATACCCCTGAAGCCGTTGTACTATCAAGTTTTGATCCGGTAAGACGAGAAATTGCAAAACTGGCTTTGGAAAAATTAATAGTTGATGGTCGTATCCACCCTGTAAGAATTGAAGAGATGGTAGACAAAGCCAGAGAAGAAATCGAAAAGAAAATTTGGAATGAGGGTGAGAATGCAGCTTTGGAAATGGGTGTAATGGGCTTAAATAAAGAACTCATAAAAACTCTTGGTCGTCTGTATTACAGAACAAGCTACGGTCAAAATGTTTTGAAACACTCGCTCGAAGTCGGACATATTGCAGGCATGCTTGCTGCAGAGCTTGGAGCTAATGAAGTTATAGCAAAACGAGCAGGTCTGTTGCATGATATAGGAAAAGCAGTTGATCAAACTCAAGAAGGTACACATATTCAACTCGGTGTTGAATTGGCTGCAAGATACGGTGAACGACCTGAAGTTATCCATGCGATAGAAGCTCACCATGATGATGTTGTTGCAAATACAATAGAAGCAGTGCTTGTCAAAGTTGCAGATGCTATTTCTGCAGGCAGACCGGGTGCAAGACGTGATACGTTAGAAATTTATATCAAGCGTCTACAAAAAATTGAAGAAATAGTTAACAGCTATGAGGGTATAAAACAATCTTTTGCAGTGCAGGCAGGACGTGAAGTAAGAATTATAGTAGAGGCTGAAAAATTTGATGATTTAGCTTCTCAAAAACTTGCTCGAGATGTCGCAAAACGTATAGAAGACGAACTTGATTATCCTGGTCAAATTAGAGTAACTGTTGTACGAGAATTTAGAACAACGGAAATTGCAAAATAAATAAAATGTAGAGGAAAAACTTTCGCTGATTTATTTGCGAAAGTTTTTCCGAAATAAAATATAAAAAAGGGAAATAAATGTCAGGTGATGATAAAAATATAAAAATTCTGTTTTTTGGAGATATTGTAGGCAAGCCCGGAAGGAATGCCGTAAAATATTTTATGGAAAATTTTCCAGATGAAAACAAGCCTGACTTTGTTGTCGCGAATGTGGAAAATGCATCACACGGTTTCGGGTTAACAGAAAAAAATTATAATGAGTTATCCTCTTATGGAATTGATTGTATGACCTCAGGTAACCATATTTGGGATAAAAAAGATATATTTAATTATATAGATAGTGCTGAAAAATTGTTGCGACCGATGAATTATCCTGAATGC